>NZ_JAHC01000004.1 GCF_002924625.1 Petrotoga sibirica DSM 13575
CAACTAGAAAGGTCAAGAAGTTTAATAGACGAACAAGTAAAACAAGGGGTAGGGATAAACGAAGAAGCGAAAGAGTTGAGTGAATTAGCCACAGAATTAAAAGGATTAGTTGAAAGTTTTAAGATATAAAAAAGTTTTTAAAACATGGCAGACCAAGTAGTCTGCCTTTTTATAATTGACAAATGAACTTTACCTTAAAAAACATTTGATATTTTTATGATATAATTTAATTAATACAGAAATACGAGGGGGGTGTGTATAATGAAGAAATTATTTGTTTTCATTGTCACATCTTTATTTATTAACTTGTTTGCTGTTCAAATAACTATAGCAGTTGAATCAATTGAAGATCAAATCCAATTGCTAAACTCCCAAATAGAGAATTTTGAAAAACAAAATCCTGATATTGACGTAGAAATTTATTTGATTCCTAGCTACCCAGGTTCAACTTACAAATTTTACGGGACATTTGTAGTCACCAACGCAAAAGAACCCACGATCTTATCTCTCGATATGGAATGGATAAATGAATTTTCTCCATTTCTTGTAAACTTAAATCAAGATGCCGAATATTTTGACGTAAACAATCTTGTTCCACAAACCGTAGAAATGGTAACAATTAACGGCGAAATAAAAGCAATTCCTTATTATGTTGAAAACGGTTTTTTATATTATAGAAAAGATTTATTAGAAAAATATGGATACGAAGTACCGAAAACTTGGGATGAATTGATTACAATCGCAAAGGATATTTCTCAAAAAGAGGGAATAGAAGGTTTTGTTTGGCCAGGTGCTAGATACGAAGAACTCACAACTTTTTTCCTTGAAATTTTATATTCTAATGGAGGCAAGATATTCGAAGGTGATAACTTTGTTCTAGAACAGCCAGAAAATAAAGAAAAGGCTTTAGAAAGCTTAAAAATCTTAAATAACATTATATCTGAAGAAATTAGTCCAAAAGGTATAACAACGTATAGAGAAGAAGAATGTAGAAATATATTCCAAAATGGCGATGCCGTTTTCATGAGGAATCTGAGCTATGCTTGGCGTTTATTAAATAGCGAAGGTTCTGGTGCTAATGGAAAGGTGGGAATTGCCCCTATCCCAAAAACTGATTTTTCAAATCAACATGTATTTGTGCTTAAAGGAAAAGCTTTGGCAATTAACCCTAATGCTTCTGATGAAGAAAGAGAAGCCGCAAAAAAATTTATAAAATATTTGACCTCCAAAGAAAATCAAATCCAAAGATTGACACAATTAAACTTTTTACCAATTAATTTAGAAGTATTTAACGAACCAACTATCTCTGAAGTTGATCCTAATTTATTGAATTTTAAATATTCCTTAGAAAATTTAGTGTTGAAACCAAAATCGCCCATATACACAGAAATTTCGTTCCCTATACAAAATAATGTTTACGATGTCTTAACAGGAAGAATTACCGTTGAAAGAGCTTTAAACAACATTATATCTGAAATAAAATTTTTACTACGTTAAAGGATTAAATAAGTTAAAAAAATTAATATCGGAGGTGTAATATTAGTGAATAGTCTTGATAGACAACAAATTATAAAAGATTTAGTAGTTAAGACAGATTCTAAAATTGTGTTACTTGTTATGGATGGATTAGGAGATCTTCCAAAAGACGGTAAAACACCACTTCAAGCTGCATACAAACCCAACATGGATGCATTAGCCAAAGAAAGTGATTTAGGTCAGAGTGTACCTGTTCTACAAGGAGTCACTCCTGGCAGCGGTCCAGGGCATCTTTCACTTTTCGGCTATGATTCCCTAAAGTATGATATAGGAAGAGGCATATTAGAAGCCCTTGGATTAGGAATAAGAGTAGATAAAAAGGACGTTGTTGCAAGAGGTAATTTTGCAACAATAAAAGATGGAATAATAGTTGATAGAAGGGCGGGGAGACCCTCTAGTGAAGAATCAAAGAAAATCGTAGAAATTCTCTCTCAAAATATTAAAAAAATTGAAGATGTTGATATAACTTTCTATCCAGGGAAAGAACATAGATTTGTCGTCAAATTTACAGGGGAAAGCTTATTTGATGAGGTAACCGATGCTGATCCACAAAGAGAAGGTCAGCCAATGGAATGGGCCAAGGCAACGAATCCTGATTCTGAAAAAATGGCTAATATAGTCAACAAATTGATAAAAGAGATAGGGGAAGTGTTGAAAGATCAACCAAAAATGAATTTTGCACTATTACGAGGATTTTCCAAGCATCCTCTATTGCCATCTTTTGAAGAGAATTATAAATTAAAAGCCGCTGCCATTGCTACCTATCCTATGTACAAAGGACTTGCAAAATTAGTTGGAATGGACGTGTTAGAAGCAGGACAAACAACAGAAGATGAGGTTAAAACATTGAAAAAAGTATGGAATGAATATGATTTCTTCTACTTTCATGTGAAAAAAACTGACTCTTATGGTGAAGATGGAAATTTCGAGGAAAAAGTGAAGGTAATAGAGAACACCGATAAAGCTGTAAAAGAAATTTTAAGCCTCAATCCAGATGTTTTAATTATAACTGGAGATCATTCCACCCCTGCTTTACTAAAAGCACACAGTTGGCATCCTGTTCCTGTTTTAATTCATTCAAAATATGTTAGAAAAGGACTGTCTGTTTCTTTTGATGAATATGAATGTGCAAAGGGTACCCTTGGAACGATATCAGCACTGGATATTATGCCGTTAGCTTTGGCAAATGCTTTAAAACTAGAAAAGTACGGAGCTTAATCAAGGCGGGCCCTATGGCCCGCTTCTTAAATTGTATTTGAAGTATCAAAAACAAAGGGAGTGAACCCTTTCAAAGAGCACTCTTGAGAAAAAACCTTTATTGTTAGATCATGTGTTGATTCTAAAATGATTTTATCTTGAAAGATACTAATTGCTATCCTTGCCCCTTTCCAATAAATTTTGAAAGATAATTTTTCCCATTTTTCCGGTATCCAAGGATTAAGATTCAATGCTCCATTCTCATCTATACTTAATCCCCCAAAACCATAGACAACACTTTGCCATGACCCTCCTGCAGATGCAGCGTGTAAACCATACTCCGTGTTTCCTTGATTATCTTCCAAATCAGTCATTACCGTTTTCATAAAATATTCATAGGCATTGTGAGTATCTCCTACTTTCAAACCCATTATTGAATACATAGATGGACTCAGCGAAGATTTATGCATAGTTCTTTTCTCATAATAATCATAATTTAACTTCTTTGTATTACTATCAAATTCATCTTCTAACAACAATAAAAGCATTATCACATCAGCTTGTTTCACAAGCTGTGTTTTATTTAATTTGTTGATCTCGACACCTTTAGGCCACAGCGGCATTTTGTTTTTGTCCCACTCGTCGATTAAATAGTCATTCAGTTTAAAGTAACCCTCAAATTGTTCTATAAGTTCTGTATCATCAAACTTTGGAATAAATATTTTTTCTGAAATTTCTTTCCAATTAGTGAAATCTTGTTCTGATAAGCCCAAATTATTACAGAGCCTGTCGTATTTTATGAAATCTTTTTGTTTAAGTAAATTAGAAATCTCATGAGCTTTTTGCAAATTCCACCTAGCTAAATAATTAGTATAGGCATTGTTGTTTACATGCTCATGAAACTCATCGGGACCTATAACATTATTAATTTCATATCTATCTTTTTGTTCATTATATTCTAATCTAGATTCCCAAAATTTTGCAGTTTCAACAAATATTTCAGCTCCATAATCAAACATAAAGTCCTCATCGTTAGTAGCTCGAAAATATTCCCAATAAGCAAAAGGAACGTCTGCAATAATATGGATTTCTTCATCGCCCGTCCATATTCTTACAGGATTACCCTCATAGTCTTTTCCCCACTTAGGGGTAGTTTCTAAACCAGTATCTGTCGACTCCCATGGGAATTGAGCACCTTTGTATCCATTCAAAAGGGCATTTTCCCTAGCCCCATTTAACGTATTATATCTATATATTAGAAGAGATTTTGCCGTTTCTGGTTGAGTATATACAAAAAAAGGTACCATGAATACTTCTGTGTCCCAAAATATATGTCCTAAATATCCTTCTCCGTGTAATCCTTTAGCAGCGATACTAATATTAGTATCATTTTTATTGGCACATGAGGTTAACTGAAAGACACTGAATCTAATGCCTAACTGAGCCTTTTTATCACCTTTTATTTCTATATCAATATCTTCCCAAATCTTCTCCCATTCTTCACAGTGTTTTTTTAATTCTTTTTCATAACCTTCAAAGGCAAATTCTACTAAAGCTTCTTCTGAAACTTTTTCAATATCAATTATGTTATCTCTCGTTGTATAAGTTACTCCATATTTATATATACTATAAGTTTTATCTTTCTCAAGAAAAATTTCATAAAGTTCTTTTGCTTTATCACCTAAAATTTTAAAAGAACGATTTCGTAAAAGGTTATTGTTATTTCTGTAGCAACGCAACGTTGTTGCTTCTATTACATCAATTGCTTTATCCTTTGTAGAAGATTTTAAAAATATACCGGGCTTCAAATCTTTCATTTCTAGAACATTATAATGTTTTACTTCTTTATAAGGGTCAAATATAGAATTTGTAATTGAACCATCTATTGTGTTTTCGATGATAAGTTTTCCTGAAAAATTCTTCGGTATTATTTCATATTTAGCTGCCCATCTGTGGACATCATTCTTACTAACAAATCTTTCGGCATTGATCATTAATATTTTCCCTGAACCTAATTCAATTTCCAAATTTGTTTTTAAAAGTGCTTTCCTCATATCCAGAAATCTTTTGAAACTTCTAATTTTGTGTTTATCTAAATTAATTGCCTCTCCATCGATATAAAATTTTATTGTTAGAGGGTCCGGATTATTCACAATCTCCTGGACTTCTGCGTCTGATTTGTCATATATGCCAGCAATAAAGTTACCCTTCCAACCTTCACTGGAAAATTCATTGAACCCTCTAAACCCACGATAACCATTCGCTAATGTGAAAATAGTCTCGTATTTTTTGTTTTTTTCTGTATTGTATTCATCTTGTACAATTTCCCAAAGGTTCAAAATTTCCTCACTCCCATAAAATCAATTTTTTAAATACCTTCAATTAAAGTTAAATCAACGTTTTCAAAATTCTTAATTACTTTATCCGCACCTTTCAATACTTCTTCTTCTCCCACACCAACAACTTTCATTCCAGCTTTTTTTGCAGCTTGAACACCTGCAACAGCGTCTTCAAAAACGACACATTCTTCAGGTTTTAAATTTAAATAATCAGAAGCTCTTAAAAAGATTTCAGGATTAGGTTTTGCGTTACTTATCATTGTTCCATCTATAACCGCATCGAAGGTATCTTCTAAATTTAATCTTTTTAAAATTAATTTTGTGTTTTTGCTAGCTGATGCGATTGCAACCTTAATCCCCTTTCTTTTCAAATTTTTTATAAATTCTTCTACACCAGGAAGTAATTCACTTTTGTCCATTTTACTTATGTACTGAATGTACCAATTATTTTTCTTTTTTGCCAGTTCTTCTTTTTCTTCTTGATTAAGATTTAAACTTCCCAAATCTAATATAATCTCCAAACTTTTCATCCTGCTAACACCTTTTAACCTTTCGTTATCTTTTTCATTAAAAGGTATATTCAACTGGTCTGCAAGTCTCTTCCATGCCATATAATGATATTTCGCAGTGTCGACTATCACTCCATCTAAATCGAAAATACAAGCTTTTATCAAAGATTAATCCTCCTTTGTAGTTCTAAACTCCATCTCCTCATCATCAAATTTTTGATCCTTTAACCTTTAACTGCAGCAGTTCTGCCTGTTTCAACAAACTGTTTTTGAAATGAAAGAAAAATAATTATCATTGGAATTGTCATTATAATAGTTGCCGCCATCATATACTGCCAGAAAGTATAATAAGATGTTTTAAAGAAGTTTAATCCCAACGTTAAGGTGTACATCTCTTTACGGGAAGTAATTATTAAAGGCCATTGAAAATCGTTCCAAGCCCCTAAAAAAGTGTATATTGCTAACGCTCCAACAGCAGGTCTAGCATTGGGTAATACTATTCGGAAAAAAGTTCCTCCTATCCCCGCACCATCTATTCGTGCAGCTTCTTCGATCTCTTTTGGAAAATTCATAAAGAACTGCCTCATCAAAAAGAGTCCAAAAATATTTGCCAATTTTGGGAACACCATTCCATAATAAGTATTAACTAAATCCCAATTTACCATAAGTGTGTATTGGGGGATCATGGTAACTTGAGCTGGAACCATCATGGTTCCTAAAAAAAGGGCGAACCACACTTCTTTTAAGGGAAATCTTATCCTCGCAAAAGCATAACCACCCAGGGTACCTATTAAAATGTTCCCTAAGGTGATAAACCCTGCATATAAAACTGTGTTTAAAAACCATCTCGAATACAGTGGAACTACTTCAAAAACTTTTGCATAGTTTTCAAATGTCAAAGGAGCACCGAAGGCCTTAGGTGGCCATTCAAAAATTCGTATCTTGGGTGGCCAACTCATTACATCTGTACCTCTAGTAATACCGCTTTCGTCAACATAATTCATAGGTACGAATGAAACGACTGCTGCCCACAAAAAAGGAAAAAGAGAAATTAAAGTGTAGGCGATTAAAACAATATATGATATTATCCTTGCAACTTTCCATTTTTTCTCTGTCATCTATTTCACCTCAATATTCTTCAGGGATATATCTTCGCTGCAAAAAAGTAATAAACATAATGATTCCGAAAAGTATTAACGCAAGCGATGAGGCATACCCCATATTTCCATATTCAAAGGCATTTTTATATATGTAAAATGAAATCGTGATATTTCTCATATTTTCGATTAAAAAATAAATCTGATCAAATACTTGCATACAGCCGATAGTTCCCATGACTATAACAAACAATATCTGCGGTCTTAAAAGAGGTAGAGTAATTCTCCAAAATTTCTGCCGTCCAGTAGCCCCGTCTATATCTGCCGCTTCATATAATGAATTGGGGATATCTTGCAGTCCTGCTAAAAAAGTGATCATGAAATATCCAGCGGTAGCCCATACGTTCATGAGCATTATTGAGAATAACGCTGTGTTTGGATTATTAAGCCAATCTATCGGTTGATATCCAAAATTACCGAAAAGTGTTACAAGAATTCGATTTAAAATTCCGGGCTTAGAATAAATCAACCAAAAGATCATAGAAATTGCTGCGGACGATGTTATTGCTGGAAGGAAAAATACAACCTTGTAAAATTTAACACCTTTAACTTTTGAATTTGCTGCAACTCCTAACAAAACAGCTAAAAAAGTTTGTATAGGGACAACGATCAATGTATACAGTAAGGTGTTGAAAAGAGAAATTCTAACGTAATCATCATTAAACAATCTTCGAAAATTTTCTAATCCAACGATTTGGGGGCTATATTTTTTGAATAGACCTTTTTCTTCTTTCATATAAGTTGTCATAAATTCAGAATTTGTCATAATTGTATTTAATTTACCTTCGATAAAATTCTCCAAAAGTTTCTCCGTATCAAAATATTCAAATACCGCATCTTTTTGTTCATCAGTCAAATTTATACCAACATCGTATTGAATGAAAGTTAGCAAATCAAACCATTCTTCTATTTCCTCAACTGATTTCACATCTGTCTGAAACATCCCGATGTGAAGCTCAATAGTTTCCTGTGGGTTAAGAGGTACTTTAAATTTCTGTGTTTCTAAAGGATTAAAGTTGGTAAAGCTATAATAAAATATCATAATAATTGGGTATATAACAAATAATAAAACTATAATTATAACAGGGGAAGCAAACATATACCCAGATAGTGCTTCTCTTGTTTTAGGTTTCATAAAATCACCTCTTTTCTTAAAAAATGATGAGGGATAAACCCTCATCATTTAATTCACTTGAATAAAAGCATTCAGAACGCCTAATATGATCTACTGAGTCACCCAAGATTTGTAATTTTTTTCGATAGAATTTACAGCTTCTTCTATTGTAATTCTTCCTGCAAAAAGATCATTTAGTATCGAGTTCAAGTAATCATTTGCCTTGGCAAATATACCGGTAGGAGTAGGAACTCTCCATGGGTAACCAAATTCAACTGAATCATAGAATACCTTCTTCATAGGATCTGTATCTTCAGCGGCCACACTTTGCCTTGAACCAAGAACTCCTGCCTTTTCCACAAAAATTTCTTGTCCTTCGGTTACTAAAAATTTTAAAACTTCCCATGCTTCATCCTTATGTGCAGATTGTCTATTCATACTCCAAGCAACCGTATATATCATAGAGGATTTCTCAACAATACTTGGTAATTCAACTATACCTGTCTTTTTTTCAACATTTGGAAAAGATTCTCTTATAAATCCCAAAGTCCAGGGGCCTGACATAACCATAGCCGTCATCTCTTTAGCAAATGCATCTCCAAGCCATCCTGCACCCAACGTGGAGGGTAGATAAGCCAATTCGTGTTTTGTAACTAGTTCAGTATAAAGCTTTAAGGCAGCTACCGCTTCTTTCTCGGTTAATGCGGTTGATAAATCTTCTTTTACCAATCTCCCACCAAAGCTGTGAATTAAAGGAATTAACCTGTTGAAATCTGCTGCCAAAGATAATGGTGCTTCATATCCTCTTTCTTTAAGTAAGGTCGCTTTGTACAACAAATCAAACCATGTATCATCAGTAGTAGGATAAGGAACTCCGTATTGATCAAAAATCTCCTTGTTGTAAAAAAGAGCAAGAGTTGAAAAATCTTTAGCTATTCCATATATTCTATTGTTAAATATGAACGCATCCACCAAGTTGGGATAGAAGTCATCAATATCAAACCCATCTCTTTGAATGTAAAGATTTAAAGGTTGCAAAACATTTGCCCTTGCTAGCTCTTCGAAAACATACACATCTACATAGAACAGATCCGGTCCTTGACCACCAGATAACCTAGTCATCAGTGTTTGTTTGTAATCTCCGGCTATAGGATCCCATCTGACTTGGATATCTTGGTGAGAAGAGTTGAATTTCTGAACGATCTCTTTTATACCTGATTCTTCAGCAGGATTCCCAGGCCATCCGGTGATGGTAATAGTAACAGCAGAAAAAGATGAACCTACCAACAAAACCATTAAAACAAATAAAGCTAACTTTCTCATACAACACTACCTCCTTTAAAGTGATTTTTTATGATACTAAATGTGTTTCTGAATAAAACTCAATGTGCTTTGTCTCTTAATTAATTTTGAAGGAACAACCATAGAAATTGTTTCTTTCCCATTTGCTATGTTATCCACTGCCTGTGCTGCGCTGTAACCAATTCTTATAATGTTCTGGTCAATAGTACTCAAGCCCACAAATTCGGAAAGGGGGATATTATCGTATCCAACAATCGGTACTTCTATATTCAAACCCTTCAAAAATTTCATCGCAGCATAAGCCATGTTATCTGAGGCACAAAATATTCCGTCATATTCGAATCCTTTTTTTAGAAGAGATTTTAATATTTCAACTGTTTTTTCTTCATCAAAATCCCCAAATTCTACGTCTACTTCAACTCCCAAGTCTTTCTGAGCACTTTTGACCCCTGTTAATCTCTGTTCTGAGACGGGAATCCCCATATCACCACTAATATAAAGAATCTTTTTACTTTTTATCTGTTTTAAATGTTTGATGGCCATATAGGCCCCAGCTACGTTATCACTATCAATGTATACAAAATTGTTTTCATCATTTCTACCTATAACAACATACGGAAAATTTTCTTTATTTAAAAGATTCACCCTTTCATCATTTTTTCTGATGTCTAATAGAATAAAACCATCAACAATCTTACTTTTTATCATATTACTGTAATATTCAGCTACGTTGCCATTTTCATGGATATCTACGATAAGTTTAAGCCCTTTTGAAGAAAAGTAATTTAAAACACCTTTTAAAAATTTTGTGGAGTAAGTATCTTCTAAAACTTTCCCTCCTTTCACAGAGAAAATAACAGCGTAAATCCCCGTCTTTTTTCTTCTTAAAGAAGTTGCTATTCTGTCCGGTTTATAATCGTATTTCTGAATTATTTTCATAATCTTATTTTTTGTTTCAAGGCTTACTTTATCGGAATCATTCAATACGCGGGAAACTGTCGCTACGGATACATTTGCCATTTTAGCAATATCTTTTATTTTTAAAGCCATGATAATTACCCCTTAAAACAATTTTTGTAATCGTTTACACCGACCTAGATTGAATTTAATTTTTTTAATATCTTTAAATAGTGAACTTGAAGTTTATTTTTTATGATATTTTTGCAGAAATCAGGTTTATCAATGTAATCGGTTACATTAATTATACACCAAAAGTTAAGGATCAGCAAGTTCAATTACAGACGTTTAAAGATGATTAAAGGCATTTAAAGCCAATTATCTTGAAAATATTTTATTTTTCTCAATATTTGTATTTTTATCTGATATAATTTATGAAAATTAGAGAAAAAATTTAATGAGAGGAGAGCTGAAATAACAGTGAGAACTAGGGAACTTTCTTTAATAGCCATATTTGTTTCTTTAATGTGTATAGGCTCACAAATTACTATTCCACTAGGCCCTATACCTTTTACCCTTCAACTACTTTTTGTATTTTTGACGGGATTCCTTTTCCCTCCAAGAACGGCTTTTGCTATTCAAGTGATCTACTTGTTATTAGGTGTAATAGGCTTACCAGTATTTGCAGGCTTCTCAGGAGGGATTGTTCACATTTTAGGACCGTCCGGGGGGTTCTTGGTTTCTTTTCCATTAGCTGCTGTTTGTATTAGTTTTCTTGAATTCAAAAAAGGTTTTTCAGACTTATTATCTGGTTTTTTGGGACTATGTATAGTATACTCTACAGGTTGGATATGGTTAGGAATATATATGGAAAGTCTTCTTCTATCTTTCAAAGTTGGAATATTACCTTTTATATTATTTGATCTCATCAAATTAATTATTTCAATTTATCTGAAAAAATTGATAGAGTCAAGATTAAAGCTGATTCCACCTTTTTGATACTTTCAAAAATTATTCGTTCTTTATCAAGGTCGGCTTTTTTCTTATCCATTTCAAAGCTATTTTTTCAAAAAATCTCATAAATCGAGTCCATAACCCTTCTTTTTTAGATAGAGGTTTAACTTTTATCGTGTAAAAACCTAAAGCATTCCCTAAAGCAACATCCGTGAAAAGTTGATCCCCAATCACTACACCTTCCCCAGGTTTGTAACCATGAAACTTTATTTTTTTTCTGATTTTAAACCTTAATGGTTTCATTGCAGAAGCCAATAAATCTACCCCCAACTCACTTAATTTTATATCTAAATTCTTAAAGCGTTTTTTTGAACTATTACTTGCTATTAATATATAGAATCCGAAGTCTTTTAATTTTAAAAAGAGGTCGGTGACTTCTGGTTGTAAATAATCACTATGCCACTCGTTGAGGGTATTGTCGAAATCAAAAACTAAAATTTTATACCCCTTCTCTTTTAGATGCTGGTAATCAATATCAAATACACTTTTTTCAAATTCATTTGGACCCGCTAAATCAATAGCTCTAAAAAACCAACCTATAGTATAAAAAAATACATTGTAAGCAAATTTTGTGAATCCAGCCATAAATTGTTTAAACTTATTTTCGAGCCCATAGGTATAAGGATTTATCAAAATTGTATACAATCCCAGACGATTTCCTACGCTAATATCCGTGATAAAAAGATCACCTATAATAACAGTTTCTGACTCTTTGGAACCGAGTTCTTCTAAAACAGATTTTAATTTTTTAGTATTAGGTTTTTTCATACTTGTATATACTTTTACTTTACCCATAGTCAGTTTTTCAATAATTTTTACTTTTTCTCTTTTGGAATTTGTAACTATTGCCACTTTAAAACCAGCGTTTATTAATTTGTTTAAAAGGTTCACTGTTTTGTCGGAAATATTGTCATCTCTCCAGACAGTAATAGTAAAATCATAATCCATAAGAATAGTGTTAAAACCAAGCTTTCTTAATTTTTCATAATCAATAGAGTATATATCAGGACTATATTCTCTAGGTATTGGAATGTATTTAAACAATCCCGTTATGTGGTTCAATACTTACAACCTCCACTTTTATGTCAGAATTTTTTAAAGAGTTGAGTAAAGTTAATGCTTCATCAACTAAACCTGCTGGTACTATTATTTTAAAATGCCCATTCTCTTGTTTTTTCCTAACATTCATTATGTGAGCTTCAGCTTCAACAAGATAAATTAAAAGGTGAATGTCTTCCTTTGCAATGTCTATGTAGATATCGTATTCAGGATGCAATTTTTCTTTCTTCATTAATTTATTTTTCCTCCTAGTAACTAGTTTTAGCGCTCCTTCAACCCTTACCCAACCTAAGTATCTTTTTGAACATATTCTACAAAATTTCAGAAGATACAGTCGCTAATTCTGACCTTTCACCTTTTTTCATTGTAATATTCGCAGATAAAGGATTATCTTTAAATTTTGACGCAGTGTAGACTAAACCGTTAGATGAACTGTCCAAATAGGGGTTATCTATTTGATATGGGTCTCCTGTTAATACAATTTTTGTGCCTTCTCCAACTCGTGTCAATATAGTTTTTACTTCTGCAGGTGTTAAATTTTGTGCTTCGTCAACTATCATGTATTGGTTTGGAATCGTTCTTCCTCTTATGTAGGAAAGTACTTCTATCTCCAATAAATCTTTCTTAGTTAAATATTCTTCTGGTTTCTTACCGCTACCTTTAAATAACAAATCTAAATTATCATATATAGGTTGTAACCATGGCCGCATCTTCTCTTCTATATCTCCAGGTATATACCCGATATCCTTCCCCATCGGTATAACAGGCTTTGAAATCAAGAGTTTATTGTACAACTTTTCAACTTGCACACAATATAACCCTGCTGCTAACGCTAGTAACGTTTTACCCGTGCCAGCCTTGCCAACCAGCGTCACAAAAGGTATGTCAGGGTTTATAAGTGCATCCAAAGAAAAGACTTGTTCTGCGTTTCTAGGTTTTATTCCAAAAATCTCACTTTCAAAATCCATCAAAATTGTTTGGAACTTTTTTGACTTAGAATCATATCTTAAAAATAAATTTCCATAATTAAGATATGTGTTTGGGAAAGGTTCTTCTTTGAACCCTAATTCTGAAAAATCGTATTCATCCTTTTCTTCAACCTCTTTACTTGGATTTTCTGTTATATAATAACCATCAGGCAGAAGTTTTATGTCTATTTTATCGGTCAAATAATCTTGACTTTCTAATCCTAATGCATCAGCTTTGATCCTTAGATTTAAATCTTTACTAACTATTATTGTTGGTAAGATGTCTGTTCTTTTTAAGAACATGGCGTAATATAATATGAAATCATCTTTTGATTCCCCAAGATAAGTAGGTATTTTATGTTTATCATCATTTTTTTCCAGTGCTAAGATTTTCAATGTGCCTCCTTCAGGCAATTTTATTCCCTTATGTAACGGTGTTCCGTTTCTAAAGCTATCTAAAATTCTGTTTACCTCTCTGGCGGATTTAGCCACTTTATCGCTTCTCGTTTTTAACTTGTCTATTTCTTCTAATACTGGAAATGGTATCAAAACATTGTTATCTTGAAAACTGAGAATACTGTTAGGATCATGAATCAAAACATTTGTATCGATAATAAAATTCTTAACCAAAATCAATCACCCCATTTTTTAATAAAATTGGTTATTGCTTCGAAAGAAAAAAGTTTTATGTATTTTTGGAAAAGTTTAGCTGTAGATAAAGCATCATCCCAAGCTCTATGAAATTGTTTAATCCCTAAATTGAATTTTTTTGAAAGAAATTCAAGATTGTAGGGACCTTTATCAAAATAGTACCTAGAAATCTCAAGAGTATCAATATAGTAATTGTCAATTGAAAACATTCCACTTTCTTTTGCGGCAATATCTAAAAACCTTAGATCCATTTTTACGTTATGTGATACAATTATAGAATCACCGACATACTCTTTAAATCTTGGAAAAACTTCCAATAAGGATGGAGCGTTAGAAATATCTTGATTATTTAATTTATGAAATTTTGAGACCTCTGCAGGTATAAATATCCTTGGATTTACCAAGGTATGAAAAGCATATTTGAAATTAATTTTTGTATTGTATATAGGGATTGCGGCAATTTCTATAATTCTATCTCCAAACTCAGGATTCAAACCAGTTGTTTCAAAATCTAAGGCTAAAAAAACTTTATCTTTAACTTTCATCATAATCTTACCCCCATGAATAAATTATATCATATGATTTAAAAAATTTTGGTCTTGATTTAAAGAGTCAATTTAAGGTATAATTATTAATAATGAAGAGCGTCTGTAGCTCAACTGGAAAGAGCGTCGGACTTCGGATCCGAAGGTTGTGGGTTCAAATCCCACCAGATGCGCCATTTCTTCTATATAAGTCGAAGATATAAACAAAACATTACAGGGAGGTATCATTCATGGCAGAAATGGAAGTACTAAAAGTAGCTGCTAACTCAAATCCTGTTGCTGTTGCTGGTGCTTTGGCTGCTATCATTAGAGATAAAGGAAACGTTGAGTTACAGGCTATAGGAGCCGGTGCAGTTAATCAAGCTGTTAAAGCTATAGCAATAGCCAGAGGATACGTAGCACCTAGCGGAATCGATTTGGTTTGTGTTCCAGCCTTTTCGGATGTTGAAATTGAAGGAGAAGAGAGAACTGCAATTAAATTTTTTGTTAAAGCAAGAGACTAAAAGAGGCATAGCCTCTTTTAGTTTTTTTAGCTTTAAAATTAAAAAATATTAGTATTTTTAGTTTTTTTTTCATCTAGCTGTGTTATAATTATTCTAGTTTCAACTTTAACAAATTATTAAAAAGGGGGAAAGTACAAATGGACGTTCTAAAAGAACTGGAAAATATGTTAGAAACTTTGGCCGACAAATACAACGAATTAAAAAAAGAAAAAAACGATCTTCAAACTCAGTACGATGAATTGTTCGGTGAGTATGAAGAAGTAAACAACGAAAAAGAAGAGATGAAACGAGAATTAGAAGAATTAAAAAGAAAAAATGATGAAATTGAAAACCATCTAAATCAGTTAAAAAGTTCCCTTATATCAAGATTAGGAGATGAGTTCAGAACTGGAGAATTTGATAATCCAGCATCTTCAAATGCCCCATTCCAAGATGAACCGGATCAAAATCAGTATTAATGGATTCATAAAAAACATTTAAGGATGAAAAATCATGAAGAATTATCGTTCAATTGAAGTAAAAATCTTAGGAAAAGATTATAAATATAAAGTAGACGAACCTGAGGATGTTATAAACGAAATTTTAGAAAACATAAAATCCGAAGTTGAAACCTATGCAAAAAAAACCGGTGGAGAAGAAGTGGATTATATCTTTCTCCTATTGCTTCTAAACGAAAGATTAAACAGTATAAAAACGAAACAAGAAATTAGACATATGGTTGATAAATTCAGTGATATGTTAAATACCGCACTTAGAAGTAACGAAGAAGACAGCGATGAACAAAGTAAAAGTATTCAATGGGGGTAAGATATTTTCCGATTATGAAAATAGGTCTTTTTGATTCAGGAATAGGTGGCTTAACGGTTTTAAAAAAAGTGATAGAAAATTTTGGTAATCATGAGTATTTTTATATAGCTGATAATTTAAATGTACCTTATGGTTCAAAGCCTATTTCTTTTTTAAGAGAAAATTTAAAAAACATACTATCTTTTTTTCACACAATGAAAGTAGAGCTTTTAATTTCTGCTTGTAATACAACAGATTCCATTGTAAAAAAAACAATTTTCGACACGAAAAATTATAGGTTTACATATGTGAGTATAATAGAAAACGCCGTAAAAACAATAGAAAAGAACGATTCTGTTCTTTTATTAGCCACCGAAAATACTATTAATTTGGGTGCTTATAAGGAAGCTCTTACAAATAAAAAAATATCCATACTAGAAGAAAAAGCTTGCCCTTTGTTCGTTCCACTCATAGAAGAAGGTTATTGGGATGGACAAATGGCTGAGTCTGTTCTAAGATTTTATTTACAAGATTCCAAATCCAAGTACCAAAAGGTAATATTAGGGTGCACTCATTATCCAATTCTAGAAAACCAAATTAGAAAATACACGAATTCATCCATCGTTGACCCCGCAGATGGAATTGTTGATTTTTTAAAAAATGAGGTAAATTTAGACAGCCTAGATGGAAAAATTAAAGTGAATTATTTAGTTACAGGAAACATAAAAAAATTCAAATTTCTTTCCAAAATTTTTATGAAAGACGTAAAGTATCATCCTATTTTTAAAAAAATTGAATTATAAAGTATTTAAGGGCGATTGATAACGTTGCAAATAAAACCAACTGTTTTTTTAATAACTGGTTTATCCGGTGCAGGTAAAACTTTATTGTTACAATCTCTAGAAGACGAAGGGTATTATACAGTTGACAACATACCACCCCATTTAATAGAGCCTTTTTTAAACATTTTATGTACCAGTAACGTTAAAAAACTAGCTATAGTGAGCGATATTAGATGGAAAAATCCCGATAAATTGGCCGAACTATTTCAGAATGTTGAAAGTTTGGCCAAATGTAATATGGAAATTCGTAAAGTTTTTTTAAAGGCGGATAAAACCGAGCTAATTAACAGATACAAAAAAAGCAGAAGAACTCATCCGTTAGGGCTTTCCTTAGAAAACGCCATAGATGAAGAAATGAAAGTTATGTCAGAAATAGAAAGTTATTGTGACATAGTTATCGATACTTCATCAACCGAGCCAACCGAATTTAAAAAAAGATTCTTCCAGATGATAAAAGAAGATATGAAAAAATTAAAACTGAATTTTATCAGTTTTGGATTTAAAAACGGTATTCCACAAATTTCTGATTATGTTTTTGATGTGAGATATCTTCCAAATCCCTTTTATTTTCCCCAGATGTACGAACTAACTGGTTTAGATATGAAAGTAATGGAATTCCTTGAAAAATTTAAAGAAACTCATGAAACTGTTGAGAGGATTGCTAATTTAGCAAAGTTTATCCAAGATAAATATACTGAAAGTGGTCGTTTAGAAGCTTATTTTTGCATAGGTTGCACAGGGGGGCAACATAGATCAGTTTACGTTGCCCAAAAGGTTTATGAAATTTTAAAAAATGAAGGTAGAGATGTAAGCATAAATCATAGAGATATAGAAAGATAGGTTAGTTAATGATTTCATTTGGAAATATTTTTAACTTACGAAAGTATTCTCTGGGTAGGTTGACGCTATGAAAAATATTGTAACTATTGGTGGTGGAACGGGAACAAGTCAAATATTAAGAGGATTGAAATGGTATCAAGATCTAGATATTGTTTCCATCGTTACCGTTACTGATGATGGAGGAAGTTCTGGAATATTGCGTGAAGATTTTAATATACTGCCACCAGGAGATATCAGAAACAATATATTAGCCTTGGCTGAACAAGAAACCTTTCTGACTAAATTACTTAAATATCGTTTTAATGAAGGCTTCTTAAAAAATCATAATCTTGGTAACATAATTTTGCTAGCATTAACTCGAATTAACGGTAACAATTTTCCTTTAGCAATAAAAACTTTGTCCGAAGCGCTGAAAATAAAAGGAAGGGTCTTTCCGGCTTCTTTGGATTCCCTAAAACTTGTAGCAGAACTTGATGATGGTGAGATCATTTTTGGTGAAACATCAATTGTGTCAAAAAATAAAAATATAAAAAGAATCTGGTTGGATGGAAATACCGAAGCATTTGGTGAAAGTGTTATGGCTATTCAAAAAGCCGATATAATAATTTTTGGACCTGGCAGTTTATATACGAGTATTATTACAAATATATTGGTTGATGGAATAAGAAACGCAATTAATCTGTGCAAAGCTAAGAAAGTATATATTGCAAATATTATGACACAACCTGGGGAAACGACCAATTATTCTTTAAATGATCATGTTAAAGAATTAGAAAATTATTTAGGTGAAAAATTAGATTATATTATAGCCAATGAATCAAAGTTACCATATGAAATAATTCAGAGATACCAAAAAATGGGGGCTATTCCTGTAAAATTAGATATGGAAGAAGATAGAAGAGTAGTGAAATCAGATTTGGTTTATATTATAAACGACGAAGATCCAAAAATTAGACACGACCCAAAAAAAACCTCAGAGTTGATTTTAAAATGCGTTCAATGAATTCCTTTTCAGAAACTTTAAAATTAAGTCTCGTGAATACAGATTACATTTTTCCTGAAGCAGAGTTTTATGGTTTTTTCATAGGGAAAGGAGAAATTATAGAAAAAGAATCAGAAAAGTTAATAAAAATATCCATTACATCTTTGAATAGTTTTAAAAGACTGTACAAAATTTGCAAAAATTGTCTCACTGATACATTCAATGTACAATTCAACAACGAAAAAAGACTAAATCTTGGCGGAACAGGTTCCATATTTATAAATTATCAAACAATAGATGAAATATTAAAGAAAAATAAACTTTATTTAAATGAAAATAAATTATCTCCGTTCTTAAAAAAAGATCCCATAATTTTTGGATCTTTTATTAAAGGTTTATTTTTATCTTGCGGATCTATATCAGTAAAAGAATCTTATCATTTAGAATTCAATTTGAAAACAAAGAATCTATTTAAAGAAGATTTAGTTAAAACATTTAAGAGTCTTTTGGGTGTGAATGCCAGATTTATTAATAGAAGCAAAGGTTCTAAAGTATACATTAAGTCTCGTGATGACATATTGAATATACTCGAACTTCTCAACGCTAAGGAAAAAGTCCAAGAACTAAGCGAATTGATGGATATAAGGGATTTACGCAGCAACGTAACAAGGACTATTAATTTAATATCTGCTAATTCATCAAAAACAGCTCATAGCTCAATAAAGCAAATTAACGATATACAAATTATTCAAGAAAGTATAGGTTTAGATAGTTTACCAAACGACCTAAAACTAATAGCCGCTTTCAGATTAGAAAATGAAGACGCAAGCTTGAGCGTCATGGCAGAATCATTATCAATGAAAAAATCTACATTGTACAATAAACTGAAAAAAATCTCAAAAATTGCTGAATCTCTAAAAAATACCTGATTTAACAAAACGGTGGTGTCATAATTATGAAATGTCCTTTCTGTGGTTATGATGAAACGAAAGTTCTAGACTCAAGACCAGCTAGTAATGGCACTTCTATAAGAAGGCGAAGAGAATGTTTGCAATGCCAAGCCCGTTTTACAACTTATGAAAGATATGATCAAACAAGGATAAGAATAATAAAAAAAGACGGCAGAAGAGAACTTTACGATAGAAAAAAACTCATGAATGGAATCATAAAAGCATGTGAAAAAAGGCCTGTTAGCACTGATCAAATCGAAGAAATCGTTGATAACATAGAAGAGCAATTAAGAAGAAGCGGCTATTCAGAAATTTACTCTTCGCAAATTGGTGATAAGGTTATGGAACAATTGAAGTTAATTGATCAGGTGGCTTATGTAAGATTTGCTTCGGTGTATAAAGAATTTAGGGATTTAGAAAGTTTTTTACAAGCCATAAAAGAATTAAAAAATAGTTAATCACCATTATTAGAAATGGGAGGAGAGATGCAAAAGTGGCTGAACAAGTATACAAACTAACCAGAGAAGGATACGAAAAATTAAAAAAGGAACGAGAAGAGCTTAAAAAAAGACTTATGGGGGAAATTGCTGAAAGAATTAAAGAAGCCAGAGAATTGGGAGATCTATCAGAGAACAGTGAATACGAAGAGGCAAAAAATGAACAAGGAATGATAGATTCCAGAATCAAAGAGATAGATTATATATTAGATAACGCAGAAATAATTGAAAATGGAGGCAATCACGATAATTCTACAGTAAGTTTGGGAAAAAAGGTGAAGATAAAAGATTATAGATTGAATAGAGAGCAAGAGTTTCTGCTAGTTACACCTCAAGAGGCAAATATCGAAGAAAGTAAGATCAGTATCGAATCCCCTATTGGAAGATCGTTACTAGGAAGAAGAAAAGGGGAAGTTATCAACATTAAAACAGCCAGAGGAAGCTCAAAAAAAATAGAGATCAAAGAAATAAGTTAAAATTTCACAAATCACACACTAACATTACCAAGCAGGAGGCAAAGCATGGACCTTAGAAATATACGAATACATCAAATTAAAGAAATGAGAGAAAAAGGATATAATCCTTATAAGTACAATTTTCAAAAAAATTATACTTCCCAACAAATCAAAGAGCTTTTCGATAGTAAAATAGAGGCGGGGCAACAATTGCCAGACCAAGTTTTTAATTTCGCCGGAAGGTTGATGAATCTAAGAAAACATGGCAAATCCGCTTTCACTGATTTAAAGGATGAATTCGGACGTATTCAAATATATATCAGGTTAGATCTAGTAGGGCAAGAAAGTTACGATTTTTTTAAAGAATATATTGATATCGGAGACTGGGTGGGAATAAAAGGTTATCCCTTCAAAACGAGAACAGGAGAACTAACCCTTTTAGCTTTAGAAATAAAATTACTCTCAAAGGCTCTTCGCCCCCTTCCTGAAAAATGGCATGGGCTCAAAGATAAAGAAGTTCGATATAGACAAAGATATGTGGATATGATCGCAAACGATGATACCATTAAAACCCTTAGAACACGTTTTTTAGTCATCAAATACATTAGAGAATACTTAAACGACAAAGGCTTTTTAGAAGTCGAAACTCCTGTTCTTCAAAGTATAATGGGGGGAGCAAATGCAAGACCATTTATTACTCACCTAAACGTTTATGATATAGATATGTACTTACGCATAGCCACGGAACTACATCTAAAAAGATTGGTCGTCGGTGGGATGGAAAAAGTTTATGAAATAGGAAAAATATTCAGAAACGAAGGTGTTTCCAACAAGCATAATCCAGAATTCACAACTATTGAATTGTATCAAGCTTTTGCTGATTATAATAATATGATGGAACTAACCGAAGATCTTTTGTACAACATTGCCAAAAAAGTTCACAACAAAGCAAAAGTTATATATCAAGGAGAAGAAATAGATTTTACACCTCCTTTCAAAAGAATAAAGATGAGAGAATTCATACAAGAAAATCTTGGAATAGATATAGTAGAAGCTAGCGATCAAGAACTGAAAGATTTTTTGAAAGATAAGGGTGAAGAGGTAGAAATAGAAGACAGATACCATTATCTCGACAAAGTATGGGATTTAGTCGAGGATAAGATCGTTCAACCTACTTTCGTTATGGATTACCCAATAGAATTATCCCCACTTGCAAAAAGAAAAAAAGATGACCCAAGGTTAACCGAAAGGTTTGAATTAATAATAAAAGGCAACGAAATAGCTAATGCTTTTTCTGAATTGAACGATCCTCAAGATCAATTTGAAAGGTTTAAAAAGCAAATGGAACTGAAAGAGTTAGGCGACGAAGAAGCTCAAATGATGGATCTTGATTTCATAAGGGCTTTAGAATATGGTTTGCCTCCCACCGGAGGGTTAGGAATAGGTATTGACAGAGTTTGTATGCTACTTACCGATACTCCAACTATTCGTGACATAATACCTTTTCCAATTGTAAAACCTGTGTCTTTCGAAGATGAAGAAGCTATGTTAAAAGAAGAAGAAACTAACGAATAAAAGAGGAGTTCAATGCATTTAAAAGCTTTTGGAAAAGTTAACCTTTACTTAGATGTTATCAGTAGGCGAAAAGATAATTATCATAATATTTTAACCCTTTTCCAATCGATTAACGAACACGACGATATATTTATTGAATTTTCTAAAAGTGAAATATTCGAATCAGAACCTCCCTTAACCATTTCATGGGATAAAAATATAATAAAAAAGTCCATAGAAATCTTTAAAAAAGAAACAGGCTTTTACAATTTTAACTTAAAAATTAAGCTTATTAAAAATTTACCTGTCGGTGGCGGAGTAGGGGGAGGAAGTGCTGACGCTGCAGCTGTTTTAGGCTTCCTCTCAAATAATTTTAACATACCAGAAAAAGACATATTCGAAATAAGTTCCAAAATTGGAAGCGATGTTCGTTTTTTGTTAAAAGGTGGAACAGCTATTGGTAGAGGTAAAGGAGAAATTTTGGAATTTCTAGAGCCGTTAAAATTAAATATTCAAATTTACAACATGAACTATAAAATTGATACAAAAAAAATGTATGAAAAAATCGACCAAAATTGGGAAAGTATCAATCATTTTGGTGATCCATACAAACTGTACGAAGCCTTAAAAAATAACGATATTATAACAGCTAAACAAAATGCGTTTAACGTATTCGAACAAGTGGTATTCAAAGAATATCCTAAATTGAAACAAAAAAAGGAAGACATAGAAAAGGATGAAGGGATTATATTTGCTTTGATGACTGGTTCAGGTAGTACCATATACAAAGTGATTGCAACTAACTGAACTCTTTATCCATCTTATAGACAAAAGCTATTATTTCAGCAGCTAATTCATACATTTCAGGAGGAATTTCTTCATCCAAATCCAAACCATAAAACTCTTCGACAGCTTTTTCGCTTTTGACTATTGGTATGTTTTCCTCTTCAGCTATTTCTATAATTCTTCTGGCTATTGAATCAACACCTTTAGCAACGACTTTAGGTGCTTGATCTGTTCCTTGTTTATACCGTAAAGCTACCGCTTTTTTTGAATTAGACATTTTTTCATCACTTCTTTAAATATTCTTTCATTGTTTCAACAATGTAATCCACATCTTTTTTACTTACCCAATAATTAGTAACAAATCTGAATTCACCATTTTCTGGTGGATTTATTTTGATACCTTTTTCTAAAAAAAACGATACCATTTCTACAAAATTTATATTTTTATTTATTATGAAAAAAACCATATTTATGTGAATATCGTCTAAGTTCACGGAAATTTCAGGGATTTCGCTCAGTTTTTCTCCAAGATATCTTGCGTTTTCATGATCCTCTTTCAATCTGAATCTCATCTTCTCAAGGGCAATTAACCCTGCTGCAGCTAAAAATCCTGCTTGCCTTAAACCTCCACCCATCAATTTGCGTTTCTTTTTGGCCTTTTGGATGAAATCTTTACTTCCAGCCACGAGAGAACCTACAGGGGCACATAAACCCTTTGAAAGGCAAAACATGACTGAATCACAATATTGAGTTATCTCCTTGGGATCCACATTCAAGTAGGTTGCAGCGTTGAACACTCTAGCTCCATCTAAATGAACTGGAATTCCATTCTCGCGCGCTATCTCAGATATTTCTTTCATATTTTCAAGCGGCACAACCCTTCCATTGGAATGAGCATTCTCTAGGCATATCAACCCAGTAGAAGGAAAATGAAGATCATCTTCTCCCTTTCTTATTCTTTTTTTAATATCTTGAGGTGACATAACTCCCTTATCACTATTTATAGTCCTCAATTGTACGCCACCGATTACTGAAGCCGCACCAACTTCGTGAACAACTATGTGTGAACTATCATCAAGGATAACTTCATTTCCTCTTTCACAATGTGTAAAGATGGAAAGTTGGTTACCAAAAGTTCCACTAGGAACAAAAAGTGCATCTTCTTTTCCTACTACTTCTGCCGCATATTTTTCTAATTTTTTCATCGTTGGATCTTCATCGTAAACATCATCCCCAACTTCTGCCTTAAACATCGCTTCTCTCATCTCTTGAGTAGGTTGCGTAACGGTATCACTTCTGATATCTATGTATCTCACTAAAACTCCTCCTCTTTCTTAAAGCTCTTTCAAATCTAATTTCTTCTTCAAATATTTATTAACTCTGTATGAAAAAGTAGTCAAAATTATTACTCCAACCATAATTGAAGCCCCAATCATCTGCAATCCAGAAAATCTCTCTCCCAAAAAAATAAATGAAAATAACGAAGCAAATATTGGTTCTCCAATGAATATAAGAACAGTTGAATTTGAACCAATTACCTTTTGATATCTAGCTTGCAGAAAATTTACAACTATGGTCGCAGCTATCGCAGTGTATATAGCGGTTACCCAAATTGGAACGCCTAACTTCCAACTAGAATTGAATGAAATTGACACATTAATTATAGCAGCAAATAAAAACTGATAAGCTAAAAGCGAAGTTTCTTCAACAACTTTTGAAAATTTCGTTATTAAAACAATATGAACTGCAAACAAAACGGCACCCAAAAACGTTAAGAAATCTCCAAAATTAAACCCTGAAATACCTCCAAAAAGCATGTAAGAACCTAACAAAGACAAAGGAAAACATAACCACTGAATGAAGTTAGGTTTTTCTTTTTCAATTAAATAAGAAATTATAGGGGTAAAAGGAATATATAAAGAGGTAATAAATCCACTTTTTGAAGCATCTGTAAAATTGATCCCATAAGTTTGCAAGGCATGTGCTAGTCCTAAAATTATACCTAAGGTTGCTCCGTACTTGAAAGAATGTTTTTTCCAAATAAGAAAAGACAAGACTGCAGCAATACCAAACCTGATAAACAAATAAGGCAAAGTTTGAAGATCCGTCAGCACCAACTTGTGAAGCGGAAAAGTAGTACCCCATATTAAAGTGGCTAACAAAAGCCATAAAAATGCTCTAATCAAACTATAATCCCTCATCTTATTCACATATTTTAGTGTATTATATCAAAATTTTACTTGGAATTTAAGAAGTATTCTTAATTAATCTTAAGAATTTTTAATAAAAATCGGTATGTTTTGGTGTATAATTGACAAAAACTTATTAAAAAAGGGGGGTAATGTTTTCAAGTTAAGAAATCCAACTATAGGCACTGTAGAATATAAAGAGTTGACTAAATTCATTAAATTATTTTTAGAAGACAAAAGTTACAAAGTGTGGGTAGGAACCGATAGCCATGCAAGAGATGGACACGTAACTTTTGTAACAGCTATAGTAATTTACAAAGTAGGCAATGGGGCTACTTATTTTTATTATGTCACTCACGAACGTAGATCATACGATATGTACTCAAGATTAATAAAAGAGGCAGAATTTAGTTTAAATACAGCTGAATTTATCGAAAATAACTTAAATTTAGTAAAGCCAGAAATACACCTTGATATAGGATTAAACGGTAGATCAAAAGAAGTTCTTAACGTTATTACAGGGTACGTAAAAGGTTTAGGATATAATTATAAAATAAAACCAGAATCATTTGCAGCTACTAATATTGCGCATTTATATACCAAGTGAAAATATTTCTGTGTTTTCTGAAATCTTTTTCAATCTCTCATAGGAATATTCAAAAAACTCTTTGTAGACATCACAAAAGTAGTACTTTTTACCATCATACCTATATCTTTTGCAACCATTTCTACATAAAGAGAACCATTCACAATTTTTACATTCATCTGGAAGTTCTAGGGAAGACGCAATGAATTTTTTGGCAGTCTCATTTTTTAAGATTCCTTCCATGCTTTTCATCTGATTTATATTTCCAAGTTTATACTTTTCAAATACGTAAAAATCACATGGGTAAACACTTCCATCTGCTTCAATAACATTTTGTATACTACACATTCCATTCATTTCGCACGCTTGAGGAGGATAACCTCCAATCATTCTTACCAGGTTATCAAATAGTCGAATGCTTATATATTTTCCTTTTATTAAATCTCTTTCCCAGCTATCAAAAAGTACTTTCAGAAAATAGGCATATGTCTTTGGATTTAAAGAATAGGGATTGGATATATTATACTCTTCATACGGCTCTATAGCGGGTATGAATTGAACAAAACCAAAGTTTTTCCTTTTATAGAAGTTGTAAACTCTTTGAGGATGCTTAGCAAGCTGAGATGTAACAACAGTTAAAATATTGTAATCTACATGGTATTTATCAAAAAGATTCACCGTTTGCATTACCTTATTATGTGTTCCTTTACCTTCCTTGTCTATTCTGAATAGATCATGAGTTTTTTTATCTCCATCCAAGGAAAGTCCCACCAAAAAATTATTCTTCTTAAAAAATCCCGCCCATTTTTCATCGATTAAAAGACCGTTTGTTTGAATAGAAAAATATGTTTTAATATTATTTTCATTGTATTTATTAACAAATTCCAAAAATTTCTCATAAAATCCCAACCCAGCTAGAGTAGGTTCCCCTCCTTGAAAAGCAAAAGAGCAACTTAATTCTGAAGAAGCTATTGCTTTTTTCACAAGGTTTTCTAAAGTTTCTTCATTCATCTTACCATAAGAAACTTTTTTTCTTTTATTTGCAATATCGTTGTAAAAGCAATAAGAACATTTCATATTACAATTACTGGATACAGGTTTTATAAGCAGACTAACAGAGCGCAAGTGTTTTTCCCTCTTTTCAAAATCTCACTTTTTAGATTATAGCAAAAAAATATTGGATTTTAAAAAATTCTATAAATTAACAAAAATTAAGAATTATACTTCTAATTAAATTTAATTGTCCCTGAAGAGATATAAACAATTTTAATCGCCTTTTTTCGGAGTTGCTTTATAAATCTTATTATATTATAATAATTGTGAGCTGCTTGCAATAAATTATTTTCATGAAAAATAAGTTCCACCAGTGAAATATGAGTTTCTCTATTTTGAATTTTTTTGAAAGGAGTATATTTATGCAAGAAAAAAACAAAAAATATGGAAATTTGGAAGTTAATGTTAGCGATAAAATACAGGTAGATGGAGAAATAGAATTTACTCTAACTTATACAGTAGGTTCTTTAGGTCTTGCAAAAGGTGGCAGTTTAAAAATAATTTTCCCCCCCTATAGACACCAAGAAACCCGAGAATATGTACAAGTTATTGATTATTGGAGACCAGGTTTCGCATGGGCAGTATGTAGTGAAGAAGATATTAAACTCAATTTAGAAGTAAAAAAAGTTCAAACGGCCTTTTCTCATATCAAAAACTGGCCAGACAGTAGCAGAATACTCAAAATATCTACTTCCAAACCCTTGAAAGAAGGACAAAAGATTATCGTTAGTTATGGTGGTGTTGATAAACCATGGGTAAATGGGGCATCGCCTTCAACACGAGTAGGAATTTTATCCACTAAAAGAAGGAACACTTATCTAAAATATTACGTCTATGTTGACATAGAAGGGAATAAGAACTACATACCATTAGAAGGATTTCCCCCCATTCAAATTCTTCCAAAATCAGCAAAAAAAGTAATCATTAATGCCCCTAGCATCGTAAAATCTAATGAGGAGTTTGAAATAAAAATAAGTTTTAGAGATCGTTATAATAATCCCATATTTGACAAACAATTAGATAATAAATCTTTGTTAATTAAGAACTTGCACGACGGTTCAATTATATCTGCAGTTGAAAAAAGTTCTCCCTTTTCCTTCAAAGCTAATATAAAAAAAGAAGGCCCATACGAAATTTTTAGCCAAGATAATGATCTAAAGGTAGAAAAAGCTGTCCTCTTTTGTTCGAACAGTTTGCCTAAGATTTTCTGGGGAGATCCTCATGCTCATTCTAACCTTACTCCGAATATTAGAGATAACGATCCAGGTGTTGAACCTTCAGATTGTTATGACTATGCAAAAAATGTGGAATATTTAGATTTCATAGCCCTGATAGAGCAAACTTTTGAGTTTGACGAAAATGACTTAGTTAATATCACCTCAGAAACTTGGAGAAAAATGGGAGAACTTGCCGATCATTATTATGATTCAGAAGTTTTTGCTACTTTTACAGGATTTGAGCTTCACGATCGAAGAGGAGATACTGTTGTTCTTTTCAAGGATTCATTAAAAAATATTCCTTATCCTTTAAATAAAATTAAGAGAATTCAAGATGTCTGGGAGACATTTAAAAATAGAAACTTTCTTACAATTCCACATCTTCATAGGTATTCTGGAGGAACTATAGAAAAAGATGATCAAGATACCAAATATGGGGGATTTAATTTCGATAATTGGAAACAAGATAATCCAGAAGTAGAAAGATTAGTAGAGGTGTTTTCCAGTGGATGGGGAAGATTTGAGCATAATTCCCACTCTATGCTTCTAAAAGCTAGGTCAAACGTTGAAGGAAACACTGTTGTTGATTTTTTAAACAAACGTAAAATATGGGGTTTCACCGCAAGTAGTGATGATCATGATGGACGACCGGGGTATGGAGGAGTTACTGGTGTATTCGCAAGAAAATGCACTCGAGAGGAGATATTTAGTGGATTGCATGAGCGTAAAAGTATTGCCACCACTCATCCCAGAATAATTCTCTTATTCAAAATAAATAGTTACTTTTTAGGTAATGTTGTTTATTTCTCTAAAAGTTTTGAAGAAAAAAGAGAAATCGAAATAACAGCATTAGCACCCAAAACTATTAAACAAGTAGAAATTATAAAAAATGGAGAAATTATTTCTTCAAAAAATTATTCTACTAGCCAATATTTAGAAGCAAAATACGAAGATTCAGAACCCATAAAAGAAAATACTTATTATTATGTTCGTTTGCTACAAGATGATGGACACATCGCCTGGGCAAGCCCAATTTGGTTCTTAAAAAAATAAGTATTTTTGATTACAATATCAAACATTAAGATTTATATTTCTAATTAAATTTAATTGTTCCTGAAGAGCTGTAAACAGAATTAATCACCGTTTTTTGGAGTTGCTTTATAAATCTTATTATATTATAATAATTGTGAGCAGCTCGCAATAATTTAAATCCTTAGGATGCGGTGCTGCAAATCTAAAAGAGGAGGTATTTTCTATGAAGAAAGGAAGAAGAGCATTTTTAAGCGTTGTTGTTTTGATGATAGTTTTATCAACTTTTGTTTTCGGTAAGGAAAAGATCACATTAACTTATTGGGAACACCAATTTCCAGGGTACGTTGATTGGACCCAGCGAATGATTAAGGAATATGAAAAGATTAATCCAAACGTTGAAATCGAGTTTTCAGTTGATTATGCACACGAACGATTGCTACCATCGATGTATGCAGGAACGGGCCCTGATATTTCTGTTCCTCATGACGCAAAAGTTGTTAAACTCATGATGGAAGGATATTTAGCACCTGTAAGATTAGAAGCCTTCCCGGAATTCAATTCATATGAAGATCTTGAAAAGGTTTACTTCCCTGGTGTGCTTGATTTATTCAAGAAAGACGGCAAAATTTATGGATTGCCTATTAATTTGTCACCCCACATGTTGTATGTTAATGAAAAACTTTTCAGGATGGCTGGAATTGAACCGTCACCAGAAAATATTCCTGAACATTGGGATGAAGTTTGTAAAATTGGAGGAGATATTTTTGAAGCCATTGGAAAAAATGAAAAGGGAGTAACTGTTTATGAAGCTTTTGATTGGGAATATGCGTATAGGGCAACGTGGAGAAGGGATGATTTAAGAACAATATTTGCCCAATATGGTGCTAAGTTCGTAGATGAGAATGGAAATGTTGTTGTCGATAGCCCACAAGCTGTAGAAGCGGTTAAAATGATGAGAGACATGATTAATAAGTGTAAAACTGGAGATCCTAATGCCAGACCAGGTGGAGAAGATAGAAGTTGGCAATTATTCAACGGAACGCTTGCTATGGGTGTTTTCCCCGGAGGAGAAATTTATAAAGGGAATGCAGCAGAAGATGTAGTAGATTATTTAAAGGTTTATCAATTCCCATATCCCAGGGGTTATGAGCAAGTTATACCAGTAAGATCCCATGTTTTTATGGTTAATGGCAGTATAAGCCAGGAAAAACAAATAGAGGCCTGGAAATTTATAAATTACCTAACGCAACAATGGCAAGAACTGGCTGTATTAGGACAGATGCCACCTAGGATGCTCCTAGCCAATGGCACTCCATGGTATGAAACAGATTGGTTTAAAGAACAGGCCGATAAATATCAGTCGTTACGGAATTTGCCTTTAAATGAATTGGCTGAAGGTAGAGCCGTGTGGCAGCTTGGATATGAACTGTACGGTACTGATGAAGCTAGATTGCATGCAGATGAAATTACAGATATAGTGGGAGATGCTGTAGATAGAATAATTTTTATGAATTTAGATGTAGAACCTCAATTAAAGGAAGCTAAAAAAGAAATAGAGATATTATTAAAATGAAACCAACCTTGAAAAATCCTCAAAAAGTAAACTCAATTTTACACTAGCTAATTTGATAAAATTAGCAAAAAGTAGATTTCAAAAGGTTATAGTTTTTGTTGGGGAAGGATCTTTCCCCCTTCCCCTTTTCTTGGTGCATACTCAATTAGTAGTACGTAAAATAGGTATTAAACTATTAAATCTCATCAGGAGGGTTGAAGATGAAGAAAAAATATTGGGGATATATATTTTATGCTCCGGCATTATTACATATTTTAATTTTTAGAATTTATCCTACTATTAATACTGCTATATTATCTTTTTATGATTCCCAACAATTAGCAATGGGAAATTTTACTTTGTCCAACTATCAACGACTTTTAAGCCCAAGATTTTTACAAGTTATCTGGAATACCTTTTACTATGTACTGGGGGGAGTAATAATCATAGTACCTATTTCTTTGATAATAGCCCTTTTAATTAAGAATTCCAAATTTTCAGGTCTTTTTAAAACTTCTTTTTTTTATCCATATACGATGGCAATGGTTGCTGTCGCTATTATATGGGGATTCGGTTTTAGACAAGACGGCTTTGTTAACGAATTTTTGTCTTTTTTTGGAATAGCTCCTAAAAACTGGTTAGGTGGGGCGGGACATTTGGCGATGCCGGTGTTAATTTTTGCCACCGCTTGGAGGTATTGGGGGTATTTTACTTTAATTTATCTTTCCGGATTAGAGGCAATTCCTGCAGAATTATATGAAGCCGCTAAAATTGATGGAGCTAATTCTTTGCAATCCTTTATTAACATTACCTTACCTCAACTGAGGCCTATTTTTTCTTTTGTTTTAGTTATGAGTTCTGTAGAATTGTTAAGACAATTCGCTATACCCAACGTGTTAACAGGTGGAGGGCCATATAATCAAACAATGATATTATCTTTGGATGTCTATAGACAAGGTTTTTATTATTTTAATGTGAATGTGGCTTCTGCGGAAGCAGTCGTTCTAATATCATTCGCTATAATAATAAGTATTTTTCAATATAGAATAACTAGATAAATGCAGAGGTGATTGAAATGAAAATGAGAAAAAAACAAAATCTAAAGAAATGGCTTGCAACAGTCATATTGTTAATAATCGCTGTATTTCTTTTATTCTTCCCTTTATATTGGTCTATAATTGGTTCTTTTAAAACACCAAATGAGATATTTTCTTTAAAATTACCATCAGAATGGAAACTTTCTAACTACCCTGAAGCCTGGCGAACAGGAAACTGGAGTAGATACTTTTTTAACAGCTTTTTTACCTCTGGAATTATTGCTCTAGGTCAAACTTTTTTTGGTGCTTTGGCTGGATATAGTTTAGCTAAATTTCGTTATCCTGGCAAGAATGTTTTCTTTGCAACTACTATAGCGACTCTACCGTTATCGCAACAAGTAATTTTTCTTCCTCTTTTTTTAATTGTATCAAACCTTGGTTGGATCGATTCTTACATAGGATTAATCGTACCAATTTTAGTGACTCCTTTTAGTATTTTCTTAATGAGACAATATATGTTAGGAATATCTGATTCATTAATCGAAGCCGCAAGGTTGGACGGCGCTAGTGAACCTCGTATCTTTTTCAGGATAATCTTACCACTAAGTAAACCTGTTCTTATTGTTGTTTTTATTCTTGGATTTTCAGGTTTTTATAATAATCTTCTGTGGCCGTTAGTTATCATTAGATCTGATAAGTTACAAACTATTTCTTTAGCTCTTCAACAATTTAAAGGTACAAACTTTTATCGTCCAGATTTGATATTAGCAGCCACAATAATGTCATTAATTCCTATTAGCGTTTTGTTTTTCTTTTTACAACGATTTTTCATGCAAGGGGTTTCAATTTCAGTAGAAAAAGAATAAACAAATGTATGTTTACTTATAACTTATACCCTCTTCAGGAATATGAAAAGCAGTGATTAACGAATGGTAAAGTAAGTTAAAGGAAGAAGAAAAAGGACCTAAATAAAGAAGTAGCACCATTATTGCTTTCTACCCTGAAAAGAATGGATTCAATAGGTATATGTTTCTTGAAAGTTTCTTTAAAAAGGATTCGACTAACCCTTTTTCAGAAGAACTCCCAAAAGGTATGAAAGCGGTTGAACTAATTTCCAAATGGACGTAATCGTAAACATTAGTTGAATCATATGCGAGATCTGCTAAATTATATATGCAGGGAGTTAAATATTGAAGGTATTAAAAAATGGTTAAAATGTGTGTTTTAGAGATTGTAAAAAACAGTAAATATATATAAAGATTGGAGGAAGACTTTATGAGTGAAAAAAAAGTTCAGCAGGAGTTTTTGATAAAACATCAGAACAGGCAAAAATACTTACGGGACAATTATGGTGTTCAGACTTTTGTTCATCAAAAAAATATGAGTAATGACGAAAAGGGACTCTTGGACACTGTTAGTAATTTTTTCTATTCTACTGTAAATATAGTAGCTACAAATACTGTGATTAGTAATGGTAAAGGAAAAGCTAGTGTTGATTTTGAAGTAGATTACAATTATGATATACCAGCAGTGATTGTCTTCCCTTTTTCAATGGGTATTAACAGTGTTAACCCTGTAGAGACGGGGTACTTCAATTTGAAAATTAACGAAGAAATTGATATACCTTTTTCTCTAACTAAACATAATAAAAGGTGGGAGGCAAATGGATGTAAATTTTTATTTCATGTTGAAAAAGTTCTTACATCATATTTAGGACAGACTATCAAACTTGATCCAGCCATGCTGGAATCTTCCATTGTTTCCCTCGGATTGGCTGCTGTTTTAGTTCCCAAGAATATCTTTGCAAGAGATAAAATTTTAAAAATTTCTATTAAGGGTATTTCCAGCATTAAGTCAAAAACCTGGTGTAGAATTGGAAAACCGAAAGATGGATTGGCGTTTATGAATGTGGAAGAAATTATTAAAGAAATTGTTGCTAATAATATGATTAGAACAATAGGAAATAAGAAATATCTATTTGGAGATATTCATGTACATAGTGGAGAAAGTGATTTTCTGGGTTGGGGATGCGGTGAGAAAAAACGAGTTGAAAATTTCGATTTTGCCCGTAATATAGCAGGGCTTGATTTCTTTTGCCTTTCTGAACACGATTGGCAGATGGATAATAATGACTGGGAACATCTGCAGTCTTTGACTGAATCCTACAATGAAAGGGATAAATTTGTAACACTTCATGGCTATGAGTGGACTTCTCCTAATTATGGACATAGAAATGTTTACTTTCTTGATAAAGGCGGAATATTGTTTCGATCAAGCAGAAAAATGGTTGGTTATGGTGAATGGCAAAAAGATAATCCTACGCCAGATGAGTTATGGCAGACTTTAAAAAATGAAGATGTAGACTTTTTTACGGTACCTCACCATCCTTCAACCAGCCAATTTCCTGTTTCTACTGAAAATTATTATAACGAAAATTTTGATCGATTAATAGAAATATACTCATGCTGGGGATTTTCAGAATCATCCTATGATTTACAGGAAAAATTTAATACCGGAGTTTCTAGAACTGAATATAATACAGTTCGTGATCATTTGAATAATGGCAGGAAATATGGAATAATTTGTTCAAGTGATGCCCACGATGGTCATCCCGGATTATCTCAGGGGACTGAAAAAAGGTCGCAGTTATACCATTATTTAGGTAGTGGAAGAGTCGCAGTTGTGGTAGATAAATTTGATCGCAATTCTATCTTTTATGCCCTGAAAAATCGAAAAGCCTATGGCACTACTGGAGAACCTATTTTGCTAGAGTATCGATTAGGAGATGCTGAAATGGGCGAAACTATTGAAGAATTACAATACAGCAAACTACCTGTAAATCTGAATATTGTAGGCACCACACCGCTTAGAAATATTGAGGTTGTATCAAATGAGGGTGTTGTATTTAAAGCAAATTTAGATGGTATTAATAGAGATAGAAACTTTAAATTGGTAAAAGATATCGTAGTAAAAAATAAGAGTTACTACTACATACGAGTAGAGCAAGATGATGGAGAAAGAGCGTGGTCCAGTCCTATATGGATTGATTAATTTTTATGAAGTACGATAACAGTTGCAAAGAAATGAAAAACATAACATATTTATTAAGTCATACAAATCAACACTTTGTCTTCTTAGGTAAATGGCATAAAAAGGGATAAAAATCTCATCGGTTGTCGTCTAAGAAATATTTCAAATTCAACTGAATCTTTGAACCTTTTTTTATTTTTTACTATAACGAACTCTGTTAAATCGTCAAAGCAAGAAAAGAACGGACATATTGAGGAAATATCCCAAAATGTTCTTTGAAAGGAGAAGTAAAATGGCAACGAAAAATATCAACGTAATTTTAATATTATCTGACGAGCACAGGTTTGATTGTATAGGTGCATACGGAAATAATGAAGTAAATACTCCATATATTGATCAACTAGCCCAAGAAGGTACAATTTTCGACAATGCTTTTTGTACCTATCCTTTGTGTACTCCTTCCCGTTATTCATTTCTTACGGGGCTATATGCTCATCAACATATGGGCATTAGTAATCATTCCACCATTCCAAAAAATCTGGATACTTTACCTGGCATACTTAGAGAGAATGGTTATTATACAATCGCTATAGGAAAAATGCATTTCACACCAACTTACCTAGATATAGGCTTTCAAGCTATGTATTTGGCTGAACAAAACGGTCCCGGAAGATATGTTGACGATTATCATAATTATTTAAAAGATAAAGGACTTTTAGATGAGATTGATGTAATTGATCAGGTAGACGAATATAGAAATATGGCGGGAAATGAATATTGGGAAAATTTTGGAGCATTAAAAAGTAATTTAAACGAAGAAGATTATTCAACATCCTGGATAGCTAAAAAGGCAATCGAAAAAATAGATTCTTGGAGTGCTCATAATAATTATTTTATGATGATTGGATTCATAAAACCTCATCATCCTTTTGATCCTCCTGAACCTTGGGATAAAATGTACAATCCCGTTGATTTAAATCTTTTAGAGGGTTGGACAGATAAATGCCTGGAACTTGATTTAAAAAAATATAAAGGTTATTTCCCAAATCAGAAACTAGATAAATCTCTAATGAAAGAAATTTTAGCTTACTACTATGCAACTATCTCTCATATGGATTTCTGGATTGGAAAGATCATAGATAAGTTAAAAGAAAAAAAACTATATGATAAAACATTAATAATATACACAAGCGATCATGGGGACTACATGGGTTATCATCATATGGTATTAAAAGGTGGCTATATGTATGAACCTTTAATTAGAATACCATTAATAATAAAATATCCTTATTCTTCAAATAATAAAACATCTTCTAACTTAGTAAACTCTCTTGATATTTCTAAGACTATTTTAAGTCAATGCAACATATATAAGGATCAATTTTCTCAAGGAACAGATTTAAAAAACGGTAAAATACAAAGAGATGCTATTTTTGCAGAAGATATTAATTCTTATATGGTTCGAACTCAGAGTTACAAATTAATCCTCAATAAAAACGGGGAAAATTTATTATTTGATTTAGACAAAGATCCCGTTGAACTATTTAATGTTTATGATCATAAAAGCTATTCGGAAATAAGAGAAAATTTGAAAAATAGGATAATGGATTGGATATTGTTTGAATCGGCACCACATTCTTATATTGATGAAAAAGCAAATTTAGTATACAATTTAGAAGATAAAGGTAATGAGATGAGAAAATACATAAAAAAGAATTTAAATAATTTTTATTAAAAAAATATTGAAATGGAGGAGAATTTGAAATAGTATGGCACAAATAATAAGCAATTTCACACAACTACAAATATTTAAAAATCTATGGTTTAATTCTTATTCAACTATACCTAAATTAAGCGAAGAACTATCTATAGATCGATCAAATATCTCAAGAAATCTTCGTCGCTTGTTAAAACACCATTTAATTAAGACGGGTACTGAAAAAGAAAAAACCGAAAAAGTTGGAAGAAAAGCCTCTATCATACAAATAAATGAAGATAAGGGTTATTTTATAGGTGTCACAATAACAGAAAATTCTAGTACTGCTTTTCTTACAAATTTTAGATTGAAAATCATCCAAGAAAATGTTGTTGAAGAAAATATCACCGTTGATAATTTAGCTAATATTTTAATAAAAACTATTCGTCCTTTTCAGTCATATTTTGAAAAAGTTATTTGCATGGCTATAGCATTTCCAGGAGAAGTTGATATAGAAGGAAAAACCCCATTTTTCTCGAAACCGCTTGGTTTGAATGAATCTAAAAAACTCAATAGAATTTTCCAAGGGAAATTTCAATTTCCTGTTTATTTGGAAAACGATGCTAATGCGGGAGCGATGTATCATTTTTTCTTAAATAGGAATGATCATCCTTCTAATCTAGTGTACTCTTTGCTTGCAATACATTTTAATAGTGACAAGATAATGGGATATTTAGGGAACGGAATAATAATAAACAAACAATTATATGAAGGTTCTAATTTATTCGCAGGTGTTTCTGGGGAAATGTTTAAAATACTAAGTGCTTCAAATAAAATCTACGATTTGGATAGTTTGAAAAAACAACTTAAAAAAATAACAAGCATTGAAAATGAATTAAATAATTTTATTAATGAATCATCTAATGTTATATCAAACATTATAAATTTATATGACCCTTCAGTTTACATTTTAGGAGGATACATAGAAATTTTTCCTGAAAAAATCCAAAAAAAGCTTATAGAAGAAGTTAAAGAAAAAATAGTTAATTTTCAAGCAAGGAAGCATGAAATTTATGTTGACAAATCATTGATGAGAAGCGCAGCCTTAGGTTCTTGCTTTTCTTTGATAAACAAATTTTTTAATAACCTAGATGTTGCTAATAAATATCTCTCAAAAGTTGTGTAATAAAATCAAATAAAAAATGGAGGTAAGTAATAGTGAATATACTTTATATGCATACTCATGACACTGGTAAATATATCTCACCTTATGGTTTTGATGCTCCTACACCAAATTTGATGGAATTAGCAAAAGAAGGAACTCTTTTTAGGCATGCTTTTAGTGCTGCTCCTACGTGCTCACCAAGTAGAGCAGCTTTATTGACCGGGGCTTCTCCGCACAAAGTTGGAATGCTTGGTTTAGCTCATAGAGGATTTAAACTAAATGATTACGATAAACACATTGTAAATTTATTGAATAAAGTGGGGTATGACACAGTATTATGTGGAGTTCAACACGTTGCACCAAAAGCTGAAATGATAGGATATAAAAAAATTCTTTGTGAGGCAGAGCATTACCCGAACGATTGGAAGGAAGATATAAAAAATGCCGAACTAGTTTCAGATTATTTGTCCAATAACCCTAAAAAGCCTTTTTTCATTTCATTCGGGATGCAAAATACTCACATCCCATTTCCTGAAGCTAAAATTAATCCAAATTATGTAAAGCCACCATCTCCCCTTTACGACAATGCTATGACTCGAGAAGACATGGCACAATTTTTTACTTCTGTTCATATAGTTGACCAATGTGTGGGCAAAATAATGAGATCACTAAAAGAAAATCATTTAGAAGAAGAAACTCTTGTCATTTTCACTACAGATCATGGGATACCTTTACCAAACATGAAGTGTACTTTGTACGATACAGGGATAGGGATCTCCCTTATTTTAAAATTTCCTAATAATAAAAAATCAGGAGAAGCTACAGATATTTTAGTTTCACATTTAGATATTTTTCCTACTATTTGCGATTTTTTAGGAATAGAAAAACCTGCATGGTTGGAGGGGTTTTCCCTAAAACCTTATTTAGATGGCAAAGTAGATAAAATAAGAGAAGAACTGTTCGCAGAAATTACTTTTCATGCGGCGTATGAACCAACCAGATGCATTAGAACGGAAAGATATAAATATATTAAATTCTTTGATAATTACGACAAAATTATACCAGCTAACATTGATGACACTAAAAGCAAAGAATTTCTTTTAAGCCATGGTTTATTACAAGTTAAACGGCAAAAAGAAATGCTCTTTGATTTGTATTTTGATCCCATGGAAAGAAATAATCTAATTAAAGAAGACAATTATAAGAATATTCTAAGGGAATTGCAGTCAAAATTATATGATTGGATGAAAAAGACTAATGATCCACTTTTGAAAGGAAAAGTAGAAAAACCAAAAGGTGCAATTGTGAATACTAGAGATTGTATGAGTGCAATGGAAGAAAGATATGAATAAAATTGAATTTTCAAAAACCGGCCTTGAGGATTTGAAGGCCGGTCTTTCTGCTACGAATTTCCAATTATCTTTACACACATGGGAAAATCATTTTTATTTTTAAAAAATGCTAAAATTCCTCAGGATATTTCCTCTTCAGTTCTTCGGCTGTTTTTGCTCTACCTGTTTCTATTAATCTTTCGTAGTAAGTTTTCAACTGACCTCTGGTATGAAAAGGTCCACCTTCTTTTAAAACCGTTTGCAATGGATCTACTTGGTATCCTTCGGGTAATTCTTTCATCATCTCGTCATGTCACTCATTTAAATAAGACAGTGCTTCCCTACAAATTTCTGGGCTTTCTTTGGCTATGTCATTTTGTTCGTGAGGATCCTCTTTTAAATTGAATAACATCTCTTTAGGGAAAAGATGGTATCCATCGTGATAAGTTCTCATATAAATCCAATCTTCGAATCTAACACTTCTTTGGCATACGTGTGCCATTTGGCTTAAGATCAAATACTTTCTAGATATGTTTTCACCTTTAAATATTACATCTGCAAAACTTATTCCGTCCATTTCTTTTTTGAACATTTGAATATATTCTTCAGAAAACTTACTTTTTATTTCTGATTCAAATATTTCGTACAATGTTGATATTAGATCCAAATTGTATAAAAAGCCTTGATGTACATGGCTTTTTAATCCACCTGGCCATTTTATTATCAAGGGAATTCTAGAGGTTATGTTGTCAGCTGTCGCATGTTCTGCATATATACCCAACTCCCCTATGTTTTCTCCATGATCGGCAGATATTATCACAGCTGTATTTTCATATACTCTTTTTTCTTTCAACACATCTATTATCTTTCCAATCCAAAAGTCAGCATATCTAATACCTGTATCATAGCCATCTATTAATTGTTTCAAATCGTTCATGTTTTTTATTTCACCAGGTTGCCTTGGAAATCTTGGATCTTCACGATTGTCATACATATTTAAGTCTTGAGCAGTATGTGGACCAGCTAACTTTCTATGTCTTTTTATTAATTCTTCGTTATACCAACTTGGTATAGATGAATTTTCAAAAGGGTCACCAAAGTCAGAGGGTGTTCTGTATGGCGTATGTGGATCCCAAACGTTTACATGTAAAAACCAATTGTCTGACTCAGCATTTTTGTTTAACCACTCTAGAGCTGAAGGAACGATCTCATCCGCTCTTTCAAGGCCACATTTTCCAGGGTTATAAACCTCATTGAATCCAGCATAAAACCACCAAGCAGAATGCCTTTCTCCAAAAGGACTTACCGTAACTGTATGAAATCCAATGTTTTTCAACAAAGCAGGTAAACTCATATATGCTAGTTTATCTTGAAAATCTCTATTCTTACCTTCTATTCGCATGTCAGCAGTTGTTCCACCGTGACCAACTAAACCTGTTTTTATACCAAATTTACCTGTAGATAGAGCTCCACGAGAAGGTAAACACGGGGCATCAGAACAATAGTAGTTATCAAATCTAATACCTTCTTTAGCCACATCATCAATATTTGGTGAGGTTTCTCGTAAGTATCCATAACTCCCAAGATGATCTGCCCTTAAAGTGTCAATATCGATAAATAATATTCTCATCTTTACTCGTTCCCCTCTAATTTTTAATATTTTGTTGCTTTGGTGCACTTATGCTAATTATAATATATTTTTTAAATATATGGATTAGTAACATTATTGGGATCCTTGCTAATATTATTTTACTACTAATCAATTTGCACAGAAAATCATCCGGTTTTTCATAGTACCCTGAGAACTCTTGACATAATTCCTTTTATTTGATATAATTTGTGTATACAAGTAGGAGTAGACATATTTGTGTATCTTTCTTGAAGGAAGGTATCGTAAATGGCCGATTATAAGACGCCAATCTATCAAAGGATTGCTGACAAAATAATTTCAAGAATATATGAAGGAGAATATCCAATGAACTCATTTCTTCCATCAGAAAATGAGCTAGCCGAAGAATTCCATGTAACAAGAACTACGATAAGAAAAGTTTTAAGTTTATTGAAACAACAAGGGACAATTAAAAGTTACCAAGGAAGAGGATATAAAGTTCAATCTCTTTTTTGGGAACAAAGTCTTTTAAAGTTTTACAGTTTTGGAAAAAGTATAGCCAGCAAGCTTGAGAATTCTAATACTAAACTTATATCGGTAAAAAACGTCTCTGGACTGGAAGATGTTGATGAATTTAAAAACGTCGAATTATGGGAAATTACAAGGTTGAGATTAGTTGGAGAAATTCCTTTAATATTGGAAAGCTCTTACATCCCTATTGATTTTCTAAAAAAAACAGATAATAAAAATCTAGAAACAAAACCTTTGTATGATTTACTTGCCAGAGAAGGAATAAGATGTGTCAATGCCAAAGAATATCTCGAACCTATCCTACCTTCGATAGAAGCCCAAGAATTGCTAGAAATTGATGAAAATATTCCTCTTTTTCAAACTACAAGATATACATATGATTCGGAAAATAGGTTGGTAGAATTCAGAGAAAGCCTGATAAGGGCTGATCATTTTAGATTCTTTACTGAATTAAAATTGTAGGGAGAATAATATAAATGAGTGAAGAAGGCAAATCAAAAATAGTGTTAAAAATGTTCATTACGTTTTTTAAAATAGGGCTCTTCACTTTTGGCGGGGGGTACGCTATGATTCCTTTAATGGAGAAAGAAGTCGTAGAAAAGAAAAATTGGGTAGAAAAGGATAAGTTCACAGACACGGTATCTTTAACTCAAACTATACCAGGAGCTGTGGCTATTAATCTTTCTATTTTAGTAGGATACAATATAAAGGGGGTTTTAGGAGCGGTTATATCAGCAATAGGGGTTTCTTTACCTTCTTCTATAATAATATTGGTGATAGCTTTTACCCTTACGAAAACAGCAGGACTTAGCGTTTTACAAAGTGCCTTTGAAGGTATAAGACCTGCTATAGCAGCACTTATTGTATACGCCGCAATAAGTTTATCAAAATCAGTTAAATGGTCCATCGTTTTAGTTTTATTAGCTGCAGGGGCTTTTGTTGCAATTGGAGTATTTAACATTAATCCTATTTATATAATTGTTATCGCTTTCATTATGGGTACTCTTTACTCTATGTCCCAAGGGAGAAAAAAGCCATGAAAACCTTATTTGGCTTGTTTTTTTCTTTTTTTGAAATTGGCTTATTTGGATTTGGCGGTGGCTACGCTATGATTCCACTCGTCCAAACACAATTGGAAAGAAGAGGATGGATGCCGCTTCAAGAGTTTCTCGATTTAATTGCTATATCAGAAGTTACTCCGGGACCAATAGCAGTAAATAGTGCTACCTTTGTTGGATATAAGGTTTCTGGGGTAGTTGGTTCTTTGGTCGCGACAACTGCAGTCATACTGCCTTCGTTAATTATAGGATTACTGGTAGGCAGATATTTTAAAAACGGAAATGGCGATACTCAACAAAATATTCTTAAATTTCTAAAACCTGCTGTTATCGGGTTGATATTTGGTTCTGCATACACAATAGGAGTCGCTAATATCTTAAATTTGGCGAGTTTTCTGATATTTATTGGGGTTTTGGTACTTTTGTTTTTCACAAAATTAAATCCGATTTTTATAATAGTTATGACAGGAGTAGTGGGAATTATCTTTTACTAGGATTCAAATCTTTGTAACTGAGAATATTGCCAACTTTTCTCGCCGATTTGATAGCTTTTATAATTGATTTTTCTACTACTTCTGCTGCCACTTCACCAATTAAAGTAACGTCGCTTGGTAAATCACCCGTAGACAAGCAAAAAATAGTATCTCCATCGTACATAGTATGAACAGGTCTTATTGCTCTTGCCATTCCGTCGTGGCTCATTTGAGCCACTTTGTTTGCTTCTTCTTTAGACAATCTTGCATTTGTAGCTACGACGGATAGAGTTGTATTTTCACCCGGATTAGCATTAAAAGTCGATTTTTTCATATATTCAGATATATTCAAAAATTTCTTGTTTTTACCTATTGCCCCAGCTATTATTTCCCCTTTTTCATAAGCATCTCCTGTAGCGTTCACAACCGTTATAGCTCCGACAATTATTCCGTTACCTAATTCAATGGAGTAAGTTCCTACCCCTCCTTTCATAGCATTGTTAACACCTGCCGCCTTACCAACAAGTGCCCCGGTTCCTACACCCACACATCCTTCTTCAATACAATCTGATGTTGCTAAATTTGCTGCGACATAACCAGATCTTTTATCTGGTCTAACGTTTGGATCTCCTATATCCAAATCATAAATCACTGCAGCAGCTACTATTGGGACTTTAACGGTACTTGTTTGAAAGCCGATACTATTTTCTTCTAAAAATTGCATAACTCCACTTGCTGCATCTAAGCCGAAAGCACTTCCACCGGTTAATAAAATAGCGTGCACCATTTGAACAAGATTCCCCGGTTTTAGTAAATCTGTTTCTCTTGTACCTGGGGCTGAGCCTTTAACATCTACTCCACCTACCGCCCCATTTTCGGTTAGAATAACCGTACAACCTGTCAATGCTTTATAATCAGTGTAGTGTCCTACTTTTATTCCTGGAACATCCGTTATACTATTGAACATATCTAATCTTCTCCTTTTTAAATGACTAACTAAAAATTTTTATCCTTTAAGTAATGGAACCTTATCTATATATTTTAAAAGCTTTTGTAATTATATATTTCTACTAATTCTTTGTAATCATCAAACCAATAGGCTTGTGGATTTCTTTTGAAGATAAAAAATTTACCATAGTTATCAAGATTGTGCGATCTATGATAACGAAAGATAATATTTTTGCTAGTCAATGCGGCAACTTCTATTTTTCCAGATTCATGAGACATTACAAATCTAGGTCTTTTGGCTAAACCTGAGATATCTTCTAAAGATTCTAGGAATATTGAATAAGCTTTTTCTAAAGGAATAGTAAAACCTTTATTTCCCATGACAGGTCTATTTTGAAATACATAATAGGGAGGAATACCATTAAAGGATAGCTTTTTAAACAATGTTGATAATGTTTTAGGATTATCATTAATACCATGCAAAAGAGGAGTTTGATTCGCTATTATGGCTCCGGAATTTTGGAGTATATTTATTCCTTGTATAGAAAAAGTGGTTAATTCCTTGGGATGATTAAAGTGAACGATAAAATATAATTTTTTACCACTATTGGAAATTTCTTTAATTAAACTCGGTAGAGTATCATCCGATATTATTCTAAAAGGGTTAAAGGCTGGGGTCTTGGTACCTATGCGAATGATTTTTACATGATCTATTTCACAAATAGATTCTATAATTGATTTAAGTTTATTTGTTGAAAGAAGTAAAGGATCTCCACCAGTCAGGAGAACATTTGTGATTTCTTCGTGTTTTCGAATATAATCAAGATCTTGATCAATCTCACGGGTTCTAACAACTTCTTTACCTATGTTCTTGAACAATCTTTTTCTAAAACAAAATCTACAGAAACTTCCACATACATCATTTACTAATAGTAAAGCGGTATCCCTATACTTGTGTTGCAGACCTTTACTTATTGTATATGAATGTTCTTTTGAGGCGTCTTCTAATCCCCAATCTTCCAATTCTTCAACACTGGGAATAATGATCTTTCTTATAGGATCATTTTTGTCTTTCCAATCGATCAGGTCCAAGTAATATTCATTAGCTCTGAATTTATACTTTTCTTCAACAGGTTGAAGTTCTTTTAGCTCTTCTTGTGAAATTCCTTTTACTTTTTCTAACTTAGTTATGTATTCTGGATACATAGAAACAACTCCTTTCATATTTTTTAATGTACTCTATTAATAATTTTCTTTTTGAAAAAAATTATCCAGTAAAGAAGAAATCTCATATTTCAATCTTTTTAATAAGTATCCATAAACATTAGTAAAAAATAAATAAAGAAGTATTATTAAGAATAAACCTTTTCCCCTAGTTACAGAATCCGGAAGGAGCTCCCCAAAGAAAGTATACATAAGATAAAAAGCAAGGATTGAAAGAGAGGTAATGAATATGTGTTTTAACAACCATTTTTCTATAACAATAAAAGATAGAATTGGAAGAAAAAAGAGCAAAAATATACCATTTGCTTCTACAACAAAGCCACTGATAAATATTAAAAAGAAAATTGAAATACTGAAAATAAATGCATATCTTTTTTCTAAAAAGAAAGCTCCTAAAGGGAGAATTAAACTAACAACGGTGGGAGCGATTCTCAAATACCTTGAAATAAGGAAAAGCAAGTAAAAAAAGATTACCAAAAAAGCAGTTTTAATTAGGGGATTTTTTATGTTTAAATTCATAAACTTTTAAAACCAATTACAAAGATCTCCGCCAAAACATTCACAAAGGGTATCTAAACATACCGTGGCCCCTAAACATTGTAAACAGCTACCACATCCACTTCTTCCATAACTATAGTAACCCGCTCTAAAAGTATTTATTTTTTCTCTAAATTTTTCATCTTCCTTATATTTTAAAAACAGGTTTCTGAACTCTCCCTTTTTTATTTGTTCTGGAATGGTTTGTTGCTCTTTCATCTTTTTTTCCTCCATCTAAAATCTTTGTGACAGAATTTCTATGATATATCAAAGAAAAAGTGGCTAACTTTTTTACTAAAAAACTGTTGAAATTAGCAATTTCTTCTATATTTTCTGCAAATTCTTTTGAACATAAATCGTAAGTGAACAAAATTCTCTCCTTTTGATCCTGGGTTAATTCTTCTAATTTTGTGACTCCAAAAGAACTTGCTATGGCATTAAAGTTTCCCTTCTTTATATCTTTATGGAAATCGTATACACTGTCTACCAAATATATCAAATAAGCGGTCACAATAGGCATGGTTGCGGGAAATCCTTGAGGGAAAAATTTTTCGAATAACATTTCCATAATTTCTTGAGATGGCTTAGCATAATCATCCAAATCCAAATTTTGTTCTTCAACCTTTTGTTGCTTCATTAATAGATGATTGTATTCTTTGATAATCTTGGAGTCAAAGTATTCAAATAGTTTTGATTCCAATTTTTTTAAAACTTTTTTGGGTACTAACTTTCCCTCTAAGTTGTAATCTAAAAGTTTTCCATAGATTATGAGTAAGTTGAGATAAGCATAAGGTGTCATGAAAGAATTACTCGCAGGTTTAACTCTTTTTTTAAATCCTACATATGGGCACCTGAATTCGTTTATGCTCTCAACAGGGTTATTAAGCATTGAAAAGAAAACCACTTCTTTTATCGTCGTGAGTCTATAACACTCTCCTAAATTTTCTTTCAAAGAATGACATAATCCACAATAGTAATATAGGTAATTTTTTCTTTCTTCTTCGGTAGGGGTAAAATAGATAGATAGATATCCGTACATTATTTTATCCTCATTTGTATTAATTTTACTCTCTTTGGAAACTTCATTTTAGCGCCCCTTCACCCCGC
>NZ_JAHC01000005.1 GCF_002924625.1 Petrotoga sibirica DSM 13575
CCTTCACCCCGCAGCCCACCCCCATCAGGATAAAGGAGTTAGGTGAACTTAATAAACCTCAAATCTGTGTTTCTTTGAAAATGTCTTATTCCCTATATTCACACTGAATTGAATTTCATGCTTTCCTGATCTATCCAAAGTAATAGTTTTAACTTTTGATAAATCAAATACCTTTGCTGTTCCCAATTCGGATATATATACCCTAGATAAATTGTTATTCTCATAGTTATAAATTATCTGTCCTTCGTAGAATAACTTAAAGAGTACTTGTGAAATTTCAAATGCCCTAACTTCTCTATTAGAATTCCTTATTAAGCCCTCAAAATCAAGTTGATCTCCTCTTGACGCAACTGAAACAACATAAACTAAAAGAGAAATATCATTATAATTTTGATCTATTTGATCGACTATATTCAAAGTGGTTACATAAGTTTGCTCAAGGAAATTAAAGTCAAATAAGACAAAATAATTTCCTGGATCAAACTTTTTGTTAATTTCAAAATCCAAAGATATTGAAGACAATGGATTTAAATTTAATGTCCCAAAGGAAAATCTTTGTGAGTGTATTACCTTTTCTCTTTGCTTTATTATTAGCGTTCCAAAAAATTCTTTATTAAATGGTTCGTTAGTTCGGTTTACTGCTAATATGTTAAAAGAAGGGAATTCTGTAGTTAGGTAGAACATCTCTTTAGCAAAAACATCTATAATCAATCCTTTATCATATTTAAATGTTTTTACAAGATTTACGTTTTGATCATTTAAGATAAAGGCCACTCTGGCTTCATAAGTTCCTTTATCTAGATTTGAGATTTCCTTTTCTCTTAAGAGATCAAAAACTAAAATTGTTCGATATTGGGAAATATCAGTTTCTACGGGTTGAGGGAATACATAACTGTATACAACCTCCGAACTTTCTTGGTTTACTATCAAAAATGAAAAATTTTTTATTGTTATATGAGAATCTTTGTTGTTGGTGTTTTGTATAGTAACTTTTATATCTAAGTTATCTGGATAGTAATATTCTTCTTTTGATTCTAAATTAATATGAAAACCTTTTATAATCATACTGTAAGGTAGATCAAATCTTGAACTTCCACGTCCCATAAAAATAAATACCAATGTTAATATGGACAAAAAAATAACAATGTAAAATGTCCATCTGATTATTCTTTTTTTAGGTTGTTCTTTTCTTTCCTTTTCTTTTTTCCTTTCTTCATCGTACTTTCGCCATTCTTCCGGGCTTTTTGAAAAGTATTGCATGATTTCATCTCACTATTATTTAGAATGAGTGTCTTTTGAAACTCTGAAACCTGCTTTAAACCATACTTCAAGAATCTAAAAATTTTTAAAATACCCCCATCATTCTAAGTTACATACAGTTTGCTTTAGCTCCCCTTCACCCAAACATTAAGGGGTAAAACCCCTTAAGATCCCCGAACACATTTGCTTCGCAAATGAAAATATGGAAATTGTTTCTAAAGCATTATAAAGAACTATTTTGCACAAAGCTGCAAAAAGTCTCTGCTCTGTAACCCTTTTAAAATCAAAATCTTATTTTTTAAAATCTTATTATTTCTAAAGTGTCTAATTTAGAATGAGGATAAATTATTTAAATACTCATCTTCATTGATTAACCCTTCATTAAAAAATTTACCAAGTGTGGCTAATGGATCTATATAGCAGTCAGAATCTTTGTATTTATCAATTATAAAATTGATACTTTTACCTTGTGAAATGTCTTTTTTCAAATTTTTTGAAATTATTAAACCTTCAAAAATAGTTATAAAACCTTTTTTCCCCGTATTATAACAGTGCTGACACCCGTTTCCTTGACAGAAAGAACAATTTTTAGGTATTAATCTTTGATTAAGAATTAGATCTAAACTTTCAGATAGATTTTTTACTTCTATTCCAAACATCTTCAACCTTTGAAGTACTAAAAAAACATTCTTAGCGTGTAAAGTAGAAAACACCAAATGACCCGTTATCGAAGATTCAAATAACAATTTTGCAAAATTTCTCTCCCTAATTTCACCCACAACTATTAAATCAGGATCTTGCCTTAATATATATTTTAAAATATCTGCTTTCTCTTCCTCGCTTTTTGATACTATTTGAATTATACCAGGATTAATATACTCTACTGGATTTTCTATGCTATGTACTTTTCTTCTTCTTTTGAACTTATTCACTATATATTGCATTGTTGTAGTTTTTCCAGACCCTGTAGGACCTGAAAAAACAAGCATTTTTGATTTTTGATCAATTAATTTTTCTACGTTAGAAAGAATCGAAGGTTCCAAAACAACTTTAATATCATCTATGTTTCTTAATTTTCTTAAAACACAACTTATTCCTCCTGAAGACCTAACAAAGGAAGCCCTATAATTAATCTCTTGAAAACTAAAAGAACCGTCGATATTTTCAAAATCTTTTACTATATCATATCCACAATTGATTAGTAATTTGTTTAACGTTACTTCATATTCATAAATACTCATTATCTCTAAAGGTATTAGATCCCCACAGTATCTAGCCTTAACTTCTACCTTTTCATCGTGAGGTTCAAAATGAAAATCTGTAATATTTTCATCCTCATACTTTTTTAAAAACTTATCTAAAATATTTTCTTCAACTTCATAGTGTTTTAGGCTTTTATCGTATAACAGATAGAAATTAGAAGGTTTTCTTTTCATTATTATTGTTGGACTTCTTCACCTTGAATTTCTTCTACATGATCTTGCAAATATTTGTTCAATTTGGATATCTCTTCAGCAACTATACCTTTCCCAAATTGTCTGTATAAAGCTGGCTGCTCATAAAGATCTAGATAGTTTTCTTCTCCAGGTAATTTGTCGTAACCAGATGCTATAACTGTAACTTTAATAACTTCTGGAGGCAAATCTATAAGTGTGATTCCCATTTTTAACTTTGCGTCATCAATGGCGTATGAACGTAAAATTTCGTTGATAATTTTTACATCTTGTGTGGTAGGGGTTTTACCGGCAATGTTTACCAAAGCAGCGGTCGCATTCCTCACAGGATCTTCCAAGATCTTACTGTTCAGGGCATTCTTTATAGCTTCTTCGGCTCTTTTTTCTCCTTTTGCAAGACCAATACCAAGCATAGCTGACCCTTTTATGCGTAATACCGAAGCTACGTCTGCGAAATCTAAATTAATCATACCTGGCTTGGTTATCAAATCAGAAATACCTGTTATTGCTTGAATTAGTATTTCATCAGCTTTCTCAAAGGCTTTATCTATGGGAATATCATCATCGTTATCTATAAGTTTATCGTTTGATATTTTAATTAAACTGTCAACATACTTTTTAGTTTCTTGAAAACCCTTCAAAGCTATTCTTTCCTTTGTCGATCCTTCAAAGTGAAAAGGTAAGGTAACTATGGCCACAGTCAAAATACCCATTTGTGTGGCTAAATCAGCTATAATAGGTACAGCCCCGGTCCCAGTACCTCCTCCTAAACCTGCAGTTATAAATAAAAGGTCTGTTTCTTTTAAAGTTTCTTTTAAATCATCTTGACTTTCTAAAGCCGATCTTTTACCAATTTCTGGATCTCCGCCGGCACCTAATCCTTTTGTCAACTCTTTTCCCAATTGAATTTTTCTAGGTGCGTCATTATTTTCTAAAACCTGAACATCCGTGTTTGCAGCAATCAGTTCTACATCATCAATACCTTTTTTTATCATCCTTTGAATAGCATTATTGCCCGCTCCTCCGACACCTATAACTTTTATCTTGTAACTCGTTTTCCTACTAAACAACTTATTTTTTTTGTTGATTTCTTCCATTTCAAAGGGCATCTTCTTCACCTCCCGTTATCTTTTTAAAAAAAGTTTTGAAGGCGGTTGTTGTTTTTTTCGGAGACTTATTTCTTATGGGAGATTCAGATGGTGTTTCTTTACTTTTTTCATAAAGATTTTCTTCCAACAAATCAATTCTGTATCTTTCTATCAAACCAAAAACAGTTTGAAACTCCGGATCTTTTATTAACTCTTCTGGAATATTCTTGAACGAGTCGAAAGATACTATAGAACTCTTTCTGAAATTTTCGCCCATCAATTCTTTAATAGTGGTTTCAATATTCCTTATCATTGAACCTCCCCCAGTCAATACTATTCCTCCTTGTAAAGCCCCTACTTCGAAAGTTCTTTCATAACCAATTTTTGAAAGTTCTCCATTTAATCTGCTTATGATTTCTCTTACTCTAGCAAAAATTATTTTATTTAAAAGACTTACAGGAACGTAAGAATAACCGCTACCTGTCAATAATTGAAAATTTACCTTTTTCATTGCTTTGGTTTCTCTCGAACATGATCCTTCTTCTTCCAATAATCTATGAGCTTCTCTTTCAGAAACCTTAAGTATATTGGAAATATCTTTTAATACATATTTCATTCCATAAGGGAAAGTGTAGAATAATTTTGGAATACCGTCCTTAAAGATGATTATCCTACAAGAATTGTAACCAAAATCTATAACGGTAATTCCAACATTTCTATCGTTAGGAGTGGTAATAATATAACTATTTGATAAAGTTGAATCGTATATAGGAATTTCAGAAGTATAGACAATGTCTTTTAAAACGTTAATTAACAGCGAAAAGGCATTCTCATCTACCCAAACCACATTTAGCGTTGTAGTTAGAGATTTTTCGGCAAAAAAAGAAACTGGATTTTTCACCCTTTTTTCGTCAATATGAAACTTTACAAAGTTAGAATCCAAAATTATTTTTCCTTCATCAGTGTATTTTTTGATAACGTTTTTTCTGATATTTCTTAGTTCATTTTCTCTAATTTCTGTTCTTTTACTAAACTCAACGGTAAAATTTTCTTCCGTGATATTCAAAGCGTTAGAAGAATATCCTACGATAATTTCGGGATTTTTTAGTTTTTTTTGAGACTCCTGTTTCAAATTTTCTATAAGTGTTTCAATTGATCTACGCAACGATTCCATATCTTGAATTTCACCGTTAATAATGCCATCAACTGGAAGTTTGCTTAATGAAATGGGTACTATATGCCCGGCTTCATCTGTTTCAAAAAGTACTCCCTTTAGAAAAAAACTACCTATATCTATTCCAATCAAATAATCTTTAGCCATATTATAACCCCCGATCATCGATTTTAAAAAAACTTTGGTTACTGATAAAATAATTCCCAGCTCCTAAGAATTCTATATTACTAAGTGTTGCTAAAAAATTATTAATTTCTGGTAATTTAAGGTATTCAATTCTTATGTTATTATAACAAAGTATTTCTTTATTTTGAAAATTTATTTCTCTAATCGAAGTATTGTAATAAATACCCTTGATAAAATTGAGCTCTTCCTCTTTTTTAATTTTGTCTTTCGAAAAAATTACTTTAATAAATTTTGGTTGTGGATAATCGCTCACAAAAGTTATATTATCATAAATATCGAAATAAAAATATCTGTTATTTATTTCTATGTAATAAATACTTTTCCCAGTTTCTACTTTATCTTTATAAGCAAACAGCTCTTCTTGAGTTCCAAAAAAAGGATGGAGATTGTAAAAACAAATTGTTAAAAGCAGAAGGTAAAAAAAAGTTAAAGTTAATTTTTTCCCTTGCACTAGATATCGAGCTCTTTCACCTTATTAGCATTAGATTCAATAAACTCTCTTCTAACAGATGGATCGTATCCCATGAGTATTTCTAACATCTCCTCTGCCATTTCTAAATCTTCAATCTTTATTTTCACAAGTTTTCGACTTTCTCTATCCATCGTGGTCTCTCTCAATTGATCAGGATTCATTTCTCCTAACCCCTTATATCTTTGTAACCTCCACTTTTTATCGCCGTACTTTTTCTTTAATTCTTCAAGTTCTTCGTCGGAATAAAGATAAAAATGTTGCTTTTCCACCTCAAATCTATATAATGGCGGTTGAGCGATGTACACATATCCTTCTTCTATCAAAGAACGCATGTATTTATGAAAAAGTGTCAATACTAAAGTTCTAATATGGGCACCATCAACATCGGCATCGGTCATGATAATGATTTTACCATATCTCAATTTGGATAAATCAAACTCTTCTCCTATACCAGTTCCCAATGCCGTAAAAATATTCGAAACTTGTTCATTTTTTAAAAGTTTCAGAAAATCTGTTTTCTCTGCATTTAAAATTTTCCCTCTTAAGGGTAAAATTGCCTGGTACCTTCTATCTCTAGCTTGTTTTGCATTTCCCCCTGCAGAATCTCCTTCAACTATAAAAAGCTCAGATTCATTTAAATCCTTCGATGTACAATCTGCCAATTTTCCTGGTAAAGTTGTATTTTCGAATATCGTTTTTCTTTTAATACTGTCTCTTGCTCTTTTAGCAGCTAGCCTTTTTTTGTAGGCCAAAAACATTCTTTCAAAAATGTTTTTTGCTTCTTTAATATTTGCATCAAAATATAAGGATAATTTTTCTGTAGTTATTTGATTTACTGCTTCTCTAGCGAGTTTAGACCCCAATCTTCCCTTTGTTTGACCTTCGAAAACGGGGTTGGGCATTTTTACATGTATTATGGCTAATAATCCTTCTCTTACATCTTCTCCGCTAAAATTATCGTCTTTTTCCTTTAAAACGTTGTACTTCCTTGCATATTCGTTTGATAGTCTAGTTAGAGCTTGCTTGAATCCAGATTCATGTTCTCCACCATCAATAGTTCTAATGTTGTTCACAAAAGAAATGATATTGCTTTCTTCAGAATCAGTATAATCGAAAACTATTTCCACTTGAATCTCTGATTCCAATTTATTATATTGATATGATCCATTAAGATATATGGGGTTCGAAACAGAATTCATTTTCCGCCTTTTCAACACGTAATTTATAAATTCATTCAAACCACCTTGGAAATGAAATTCTTGGATGTAATCTCTTTTCTTATCCTCAAAAAAAACCTTCAAGTTAGGATTTAAAAAGGCTATTTCCTTCAGTCTATTTTCAATTAAACGTGATTCAACAGTTATATCTCCTTCATCGAATATTTCTTTATCAGGGAGAAATTTCACAATAGTTCCGGTCTTGTCTGTTTCTCCTATAACGATTACATCAGTTTGAGGAATACCTCTTGAATACTTTTGATAGTATATTTTCCCGTCTCTGAAGACTTTTACTTCCATATATTCCGAAAGAGCGTTAACCACAGATGCTCCTACTCCATGTAGCCCCCCACTAACCTTATAAGCTTTTTTATCGAACTTTCCACCTGCATGAAGCGAAGTCATAACTAATTCCAATGTATTTTTGTTTTCAGTTGGGTGTATATCTACAGGTATACCTCTTCCATTATCCTCAACTTCAATAGAATCATCCTCATTTAAAGTAACTCGGATGGTATCACAAAAGCCATTAACGTGCTCATCTATGGCATTATCAATTATTTCATAAACCATATGGTTTAATCCCGTTTTACCCGTTGATCCAATGTACATTCCAGGCCTTAGTCTCACCGGTTCTAAACCTTTCAAGACCTTTATATCGTTTCCAGAATATGTTTTTTCTACCATTTAAACACCTCCACAAGCATTTCTCAAGGAACAATTCTAATTCTATTTATCGCTTCATTTTCTAGAATAGAATTTAACGCGTTCAGCACCATTTTTTCCTTAAAAAGTATTTCCTGTTTAACATAATTATTAGAGCAGGCTATTTCTAGTACCTTCTCTTTTAAGAGATAATTTTTAACTGTCACATATTGTGAAAGATTCTCGGGGATATATTTAGGTATTTCTTCTCTTAATTTCTTTATTATATATATTTTTTTGTAAACCAAATTTTTTTTAGAAAGTTCTTTTAAAATACCTTCAAATTTTTCTTCCATTTAGACCATCTTAATAATAAACTTTTTCTCTCAATCTTCTATTTTTTCTGTTATAAAATCTTTCCAATTGTCAAGAATAGCTTCCGTTACTACACCAGGTACAGTAAAAGTAAAATCAGGAAAAATCCTTCTAACAGGTACTATCCCCCTTGAAGTGTGGGTGAGAAACACTTCCTCAGCAGATAAAAGTTCCCAAACTTGAACATTCGATTTCTCTTCAACTTCTAAAGATAAATCATTTGCCAATTCAAGGACATCTTCTCTAGTTATCCCCGGTAATATTCCCGATGAAATATGGGGTGTCAACAAAACACCTCCACTAACATAAAAAATATTAGTATATGTGCCTTCGGTAACATTACCGAACTCATTCAAAATGATTGAATCATAATAATAATCATATTTTTTATGCACGTATTTGATCGATCCATTTAAAGGTGTTTTTACATAATAAGGAATAATAGGAGAAGAAGTTTTTCTTTCTCTGGCTATATTCACTACCACACCTTCTTCAATCAGATCTACATCCTCTTTTAACTCTTCAACAAAGCAATAAAATGTCTTATATTTCGATGTGAATGGAGTTACATATATTTTAAATCTGAATTCCTCATAATTATGAATCTTTTTTGCTTGATTTAAAATTATTTTTATCTTTTCCAGAGGTGGTATTTCAAGTGCCATAAAATCGGCAGAACGTTGTAACCTGTCATAATGCCTTTTTAAATTGTAAGGAATACCTGAATAAGTTCTAAGTACCTCATAAATCGAATAACCATTCACGAAACCTTCATCATCTCCACTAACCAAAGGAAATTCTACCCATTCTTTACCATTATAAAACATTTGATACCACCCCTTTATTTTCTTCAGACAAAGAAGATATTTCCGCCTGTAAAAAATGCCCTTTTTCAACTTTTTTCTCATTAGAATGAATATTATGCGGAATATAATATTCATCGTATCCAAAAAAACCATCTTTTAAATGGCTTTCTGCCAATACATTTACTTTAGCCCCTATCATACCCTTCAGATAACTTTTTCTTGAGAAATCAGCAATTTCATTCAGTTGTAAAATTCTAGCCTTTTTTTCATTTGCGGGTATCTGATTTTTCATCTTAGCAGCAAAAGTTCCTTCACGTGGTGAATACCTAAAACTATGGACTTTCAAAAGCTTCAGTTCTTCAATTGAATCAAACATGATACGTAAATCTTCCTCATTTTCACCGGGAAACCCGACTATGAGATCACAGGTAATAGAAAAATTTGAATCGTATTTTCTTAAGGTTTCTATAGCTGTATAAATCATTTTTCTATTATACTTTCTATTCATTGAATCTAAAATTTTATCAGAAAAATGTTGAATTGAAAGATGTATGTGCCTTTCAAATATGGGATAAGTGTTCAATATAGCAGACAAATTATCAGTTATTATTTCGGGATATAGGGATGTTATCCTTATTCTAACTTCTTTATCGGCAAAACTCTTTCCAATTTGATTTAACAGTTCTTCTAATGTTTCTGAATTGTCCAAACCGTAGTATCCTAAATTTGTTCCGGTTAACACTATTTCTTTATATCCTTTTTCTATGAATTTTTCTATACTTTTAATAACGACTTTTTTTTGTAAACTGACTATTTTTAATCCTCTCAAAAATCTTATTTTACAGAATGAACAGGAGTTAATACATCCCTCCTCTATTGGTAAAAAGGCCCTTGTTCGGTTACTGTATGGTTCATTAGGAACTAATATGTCATATTTTTCATTATGATACCAAAAGTATTTATCTGAATATATGCCTTCCTCATCCAATAATCCGTCTATTTGCTTTTTTTCTAAATTACCTAAAACCAAATCTGCGCCTGATTTTTTTAATCCTTCGGGATCAGAAACTGAATAACAACCGATTGCTATAATCTTGGAATTTTTATTTAATTTTTTTAATCTCCTAATAGTTTGCCTTACTTTCCTCTCTGCCTCTGAAGTAACACCACAAGTATTTAAAATATAAATATCACTTTCTCCCATTTTTTCTTCAAATACAGCATCATAATAAGGAGATAATTTCTCAGCCAGTGCCTGACTTTCAGCTTGGTTCATTTTACATCCAAAAGTAATAAAAGAAATTTTACGTTTCATATTCTATTTCACCGGTTAATGTTTTGCTAAGGAGCCCTATTCTTCTAATAACCCCCACCAATCTTTCTGCATCATCAACAACTGGCAAAACCTTTAACTTATTTTTTATAATTACATCAGCTACATGTAAAACCGTATCATCAAAGTAAACCTTAAATGGCTTTTTTATCATAAAATCAGAGACCGGACGATCCAATATTTTTCGTAATCCATTAAAAAATTGATGGCTATCTGGTATAAAAGAAGTAGTTTCCATAAGTTTCAAATACCCGGGAAGCGAGGCATCAATGATGCCGCTTTCGCTTAAATATCCAACCAACCTAAAATCACTTGCAACTATAGGAAGTGCAGATAAATTATGCCGTTTACATATAGTTATAAAACGTTCTACACTCTCATCTTCCATTAAAGAAGTAAGATCTCTCTCCATTATTTCCATGGCTTTCAAGGTAAACACCTCTTTGTTATTCTAATCTTTCAATGGAAAACCTATTTAAACTTCTTTTTATATCTTCCAAAGTTCCTATCTTCTTTTCAATATAATCCGTTTTTGATATGGCACTAGCCATACCGAATTTCGCAGCTTCAAAATAATTGAAATTATAATTTATTATGTAGTACAATATTCCAGACATAAATGCATCCCCCGCTCCAAAAAGATGTGACTTCTCGATTCTTTCTTCTGGATTAAAGAGCCAAACTCCTTCATTAGTTGTTATCACATCACCGAAAATCTGATAACTCATAACAACTAATCTGGCACCATTTTCTATAATTTTCTTCGAAGCATCAATGAAATCATCTATACTTTCCAGAGTTTTTCCAAAAACTTCTGTTCTTCTTCTGAAGTCTGGTCTCACAACGGTAGGACAATTATTTAAAATAGCTTCTTCAAAATACGGCCCAATTGATTCCATGTAAGTAGTTTTTCCTCTTTTCTTAGCTTCCAACATCAGTTCGGAATAAACACTGGTTTTCAAGCCTGGCGGAACACTCCCCGATACCACAACATGTTCTACTAGTGAAAGAGAATTTTTATATCTCTTTAAAAAATGATCGTAATCTTCATCTTTAATTAAAGGACCTTTGCTGTTTATCAATGTTATTACTTCTTTTAAGGGATCTATTATTTCAATGTTTTCTCTACTTTCTTCTTGTGTATAAACGAAATTCATCGTTATATTATCAAACTCAGAAAGTTTGCTCTGAATAACGTTACCTATGTACCCGCCCAAAAAACCTGTGGCTATCGATTTTATTTGCAAATTAGATAGCATTATTGAAACGTTAATACCTTTGCCTCCAGGCTCCATTCTTGAATTTGAAGAATTTTCAACTCTATACATATTCCCTACTTCGAAATTTTCAATTATGACCTCTCTATCCAGTGAAGGGTTTAAAGTAACAGATAAAAAATCGTACTCCATTGATTTCCTCCTAATACATCTTTTTTTAACAATCTATTGAACTTTTAAAACTCCATTTAGCGCAACTTTACATATTGACTCACCGTTTTAGGGAGAACTTTGCCCTGTTAGCCTTTTAAAAGTAAAAAATTATTTTTGAAGATTTTGTTTTTTCTAAATCATCCATTTTCTTGTTAAAATGATTACTTTTATTATATTATATCATATCAAACCTAAGTATTATTAACCGAAAAATTAAAATAACGGGTACAAAATACCCGTTATTTTAAAAGATGATACTAATATCAAAGAATCCTTACTATGCTTTTTTATCCAACGCTAGTTTTTCTTCATTTTCTGAGTATCTTCTCATCCTCACTTTGTAGTTGTATACACCTCTTTTTGAAGGATATTTCTCAGCGTAACCTTCTTCGTACCAAAGCTTATCGGCATATTTTTTCCATTCATCGGCAAGTTGGTCTAATTCAGGGGCTAATTCATTCACGGTCCGTTCACTACCGGGATGCTGTGGAATAGCGTTGAACTTTTTTACCATTGCTCTGAATACCTTGGGATTATCTATTATAGGGCATGGTCTAAACAAATTATTGGAATAAGGAATGGTTCTCTTATAACCCTCAAAAAACGGCGATTTTAATATATCTACAATTCTCTTTTCCCTTATATTATCTACAGCAAACTGTTGAAAGACACATGGTTCTGCATAACCTTTGGCGTTTATATGTAAATACTTAGATCCCGCTGCCAAACAACCGTTGGTTAAGAAACCATGATTCCAAAAATCGGCAACAAACGCGAACTTTCCACTTAACCTTAACTCTTCCAATTTGTAAAACCTTTCATACCTTTGTTCTGGAGTTGGCACTAAATCCATTGAAGCATCCGCTCCTACGGGCATAAATTGGAAAACCCACGAGTAACTCACATTGTTTTCTTTTAAGTACTCCCAAAAATCGTCGTTCATTATTGCGTCGTGATTCTTTCTCGTTGCCGTGACGGAGGCTCCATATATAACACCATTCTCACTCAAGAGCTTCCAAGCGTTTTGAATTTTTTCAAAAACACCTTTACCTCTTCTCCAATCGGTATCGGCTTCATACCCTTCCACTGAGATAGCCAATGTAGCATTACCTAATTCTGCCAACTTTTTAGCGTTTTCTTCATTAATCAAGGTCCCATTCGTATAAAGCAAAAAATAAGAATCGTTGAACTCTTCTAATACATCAAATAGATAAGGATATACAAATGGCTCTCCACCTGTTATAATGAAGAAATAGATACCCAAATCGTTAAATTGTCGAATTACATCAAAAATTTCCTCTTTGGAAAGCATGTACTTGTGTCCATACATAGCAGCATAACAACCCACACATCTGAGGTTACATGCATATGTAGGAGAAAGCACAGCTAATTTTGGAAGAACGATTCCATACTCATGCATCTTTTCCTGTCTTGTTTTTTCACCAACTGCAAATTCGTTGATGATTAGATTGTTTATTATTTTTTCAACAACTTTGGGATTAGATTTCTTGAACAAATCAGCCCAGTTCACGAGCATTGGATCATGATTTTCCGCCCCCGTAGCTAATTTTCTAAGTCCACTTTTCGCAGGTTCCTTAGAGAATTTCGATAAAGTCCATAACAATTTCCCCAGTTGATCTACATCAGAGTTTCTTACGACGCGGGTTATTAATTTAGAACTTTGTTTAAGTAACATATTTTTCATTGAGTCCATAACTGCCATACCAGGCACCTCCTAATTTTTGTTATCTTCTGTAAAACTTAAAATCATTTTTTTAAAATTATTCTTTATTTCATCATTAGAAAATTCTATTCCTACGGCTCTGTATATAACTAAACCATCAAACATCGCTTGTAACATAAATGCTTTCGTTTTCGAATTGAATAACTTTTCAAATCTGCTAAGGATCTTTCCGTAATTTGCTTTAAATGTTAGAGTTAAAATTTGCATCATACTTTGATCATGTGTCGAATTCATCAAAATTTCAAACAATCGCATCAGTTCTTTTGAAGGAAAAGTATTTAAAATTTCTGAATAAAGATTTGCATAAAGTTCAGCACTAGCTTCCACACAATCCTGAGTGGGCTTAGATTCCTTTTCTTCAAAAATTTTTTGGACTTTTTCCAAAAGAACACTAAAAGCAGAAACAATTAGTGCATTTTTATTTTTGAAATAGTTATATATAGAACCTTTAGATAAATTACAAGAAGAGGCAACCTCTTCCATCGTTATATTTGTCAAACCTTTTTCATTTATTAATTCTAGCGTTTTTTCTGCTATGTATTTTTTCCGTTCTTGTTTATCCAGAACCTTTACTCCCACATTCATCTGGATCACCTCTTTTTTACTGACTGGTCAGTCAATTAAATTATAAACTAATGTGAAAAATAATTCAAATATGACCAAATTTATCCTATTTCTTATCGTACGATTTATAATCAGATATAATTCTGTATTTATAGTTAATAGATAGCAAAATTATTAATTAGAATCAAAATCGTATTTTTTTAACTTAATATTTTTAGAAAAGACATTCTAATTACATATTTTGCTTGAAAGTTTTCTATTCTTTTCTACTTTCAATTTGTCAAAAGAGAAGATAAAAAGACTAACCTTTGTAATCTTTTATGCACTCAAGACTTATTTTTACTTGTTCTATTCGAAAAAATATAGGTCTAAAATCTCTATTATGTTATAATTTATGTGTACAAAAAATTTTATATAAATTATAAAGGTGAAATAAAATGCAAGTTGTAGTTATTAGAGTAGACGAAATCGGTCTAAAAAATAAAAATAAAATGTTTTTTATGAATCAACTTAAAAACAACATTCAAAACAAAATTTCAGGGCACGCCATTGTCAAGATTTTCAACAACAGGATATATTTAATTCCTCAAGGCAATAGGGAGATAACAGAAAAAGATACTGATATTCTAAAAAAGATTTTTGGGATACATTCATTTTCGATTGCTGAAAAAACCGAATTAGATATCGATTCAATTAAAAACAAGGTATATGAGGTGGCAAAAAATGCTCTTGAAAACAACAATTATAAAACTTTTAAAATAAGTGTCATTAGAGCCAATAAATCTTTCCCTTATAACAGTCAAGAATTCGCCGGGATGATAGGTGAATTTACGTTGAACTATTTTCCTCAACTTAAAGTTGACTTAAATAACGCGGAGCTTAATATAGAAATAGATATTAGAACAGAAGGCGTATTTATATTCAGCAGTCGTTTAGAAGGACCCAGTGGTTTACCCGTTGGTACATCTTCAAGAGGTACGGTTTTGTTGTCAGGAGGGATTGATAGTCCAGTAGCCGCTCTTTTAATGACGCGGCGAGGAATGTTACTAAATGCTGTGAACTTTTATAGTCCGCCATTTACCGGACCTAAATCTTTAAGTAAAATTTTGAAAATCGGTTCTATAGTGTCTGAATATACTTCTTTCCCTTTTTATTTATATGTGGTACCTTTAACTAAGATCCAACTCTATTTCAAAGATATAAAAGAAAATAAATATTCGGTTATTCTACAACGAAGATCTATGATGAGGATTACCAATAAAATTTCTGATATTACAAACACAAAAGTTTTGGTTAGCGGCGAAAGTTTAGGACAAGTAGCCTCACAAACTATGGAAAATCTACTAACAATTTCTGACTCCAGCCAAAAAGTTGTTTTAAGACCACTTATAGGTTATACAAAAAACGAAACCATTAAATTATCCAAAAAATTTGGATTGTATGAAACATCTATTTTACCATACGAAGATTCCTGTAGCGTATTTATTCCTTCTAAACCTGCCACTAAATCAGATATAAATCACATAAAATCAATTGAAAATTCTTTACCGCGTTTAAGTGAATTAGAAGAAGAAGCCTTAAATGATGTTAAAAAATACAAAATTGAAGATAGTAAAATCTCAGAAATTGATCGCTTTGAATCATAACCTTATGTATATTAAAGAAAACGAACAAAAAAGGAGGACATTCGATGAAAAAGATATTAGAAACAATAAAGGCAATTTTCTTCACAATATGGTTAATTATTGGATTTTTCGGTGTTGTAATTGTATACGGAACTTATGTATTGATAAAAGCAAATATCATAGAAAAAAGAAAAGGCATCAAAGCCTCTCAAGAATATATTAGAAAGGTTGTATCTTGGTTTGGAAGAGCTACTTTTAAATTTTTAAACAGCAAGATTTCAGTTTTCGGTGAAGAAAATATCCCACAGCAAGGTCCTTATGTAATAGTAGCGAATCATCAAAGCATGTTCGATATACCTTTAATTTTAGGTTATATTTATCCCACAGCTTTTATAGCAAAAAAAGAGCTTTCTATGATTCCTATACTGGGAAGTTTTATCAAAAAGCTTGGCTCTATCTTAATAGATAGAAGTAATGCAAAAAGTGGCGCTATAGCTCTTAAAAAATTTGCAAAATTATCACAATCAGGAGAAATAATATCCCTTTTCCCGGAAGGAACAAGGAGTTTAGACGGTCAAGTAGGTGAGTTTAAGAAGGGAACTCTTTTAATACCTTTTAGGTATAATATAAAAATATTACCTGTCACAATAGATGGGACTATCAAAATGAGCAAAAAAGGAAGCGCGTTTATCAAACCTTCAAATATTAATTTATTCATACACGAACCCGTTGAACCAAAACACTTTGCTAGCGAAGGAGAATTAAGAGAATGTCTCAAAAGTATTATCAGTGAAAAGGTTACAAGTGAACCTCAACTGGCTTTGAAAGAGACAAGAAAGTAATTCAAGCTTTTTAAAGGAGGTTGTCAACCATGAAAAAAGTAAGCAATGTTACCATGGGAATAGATAAAGTTTCGAATTCACCAATAGTTTTTTTAAAGGTAGAAGATACAAACGTTGTTGTACCAATATGGATAGGGCCATGCGAAGCTGGAATTTTGGCTTTAATATTGAGAAACGAAGATTTTGAAAGACCTTTAACCCATGATCTCATTGGCAATATACTCGAACAACTTAAGGCGAAAGCTGTTAAGATAGAAATTGGCGAATTCAAGCACGATATTTATTATGCTAAATTAGTCCTGAAAAATAGTGATTCTAAAGAGATCTATATCGATGCAAGGCCTTCGGATTGTATTATTTTATCCTTAAAACACAACTTACCTATTTACATAGAGGAAGAAATAGTATCCGAACATGGTATTGATGCTTCTTTTATAAACACGGAAGATGAAAGCGAATCCAGACAAGATTTCGAGAACTTCAATATAGACGAGCTAAGAAGGAAGTTTGAAAATAAAAATAAAGATCAAGATGACGAATAATTTGTTTAATAGTACGAGGTGAATCGATGGAATTTCTAAAATTACCTGAGTTTAAAAATATCTTTGACCAGAAGATAACGGATTTTTTTGAAAATTTGAATCTGAAAAGTCATTTAAAAGACCCGCTGTTTTATTACATAGAAAACGGAGGTAAAAGACTAAGACCATGGATTATATATAACTTTGGGCAAATAGTCTCTGCAAATAAAAAGAATTTAATGGACATTGCGATAGCTATCGAAATTTTACACTCCTCATCTTTAATACATGATGATCTACCTGCCTTAGACAATGCAAAGTTAAGAAGAGGAGGACCCGCAAACCATTTAAAGTTTGGAGAATATAAGGCTCTACTAGCTGGAGATTATGGATTCACTCTCCCACTGCAGATTGTTGCCAAGTTAGATAATATAAACGAAGGAAATAAACTTCTTTTAATGGATTATTTTATAAAAACCATTTTAAAATTATTCCAAGGAGAAATGGAAGATCTAATCTTTGAAAAAGAAGATAAAGATGTAAGTGAAAAAGAAATTCTTGAGATGTATTCAAAGAAAACAGGGGCGGTTTTTGGTTTTTGCTTCGCCTCTCCTTTTTTAATGACCGGGGAAGTACAACTAGCTAAAGAAATGAATATAATAGGAACTGATTTCGGTGTATCTTTCCAAATTTTCGATGATCTAAAAGATTTATTTACTACCGAAGAAGAAATTGGAAAAGAAACCAATAAAGATATAAACAAAAAAACTCTTTTAAATTTTTATAACTATCAAGAAACACAAATAATCGCCGATAATATCTATAGAAGCGTTTTACAAAAATTAGAAGAAATCAACCTAAAAGAACTATCTCAAATTTTGAAGGAAGTTAGAAAAACTGTAGAAACAAGATAACAATCTCAAAAGGAGTTGACTTGGTTATTAAATTTAAACCTTTTAACTTTTTAAATAACATTAAATATATGAAGAAAAACTACAAAATTCTTTTATTTATTACTGTAATTGCTATTGTAATACTTGTTTTTTCCCTCATTTTTAAAAACGTCTTTTTCCCTCCAAAAGAGAGAATACCTTCTTCTACAAATATTCAAATAATTATATCTAATTTTGCTTTTTCTTCAATCAAAGACATCGGAATCCAAGTTGTAGATAAAAGCTCTTCAGAATATCAAGAATTGATCAAATCTAAAAATTTTTATGGTGACATATATAAAATAACTTTCCAAGATGAAAGTAATGAATCTTCTATTTTACCAGTTACTGTAAGATATAGGATTCCAAAAGATAATTACTTCGGAGATAACTTCGTGAATTTCGCCTTGGCTTACATTACGCGCGAAGATCCCCCTATTGTTTCAGAATTCAAAGGGGGAAAAATAGTAAAAGTTGAGAATGAGTATTACATAGAAGCACAGACATTCCAAATAACTAAAGTAAATTATATAGGTCTAATCATAGAATCTCCAGAAGAATCATCCGGTGGACTCAAGGTTATAAAAGAAGCACCACCAACTCTTGAACCTGATATTATTTTAATTCCTGGAACAGATCTCAACTTCCTTGGAAAGGTAATGAATGTTCCTAAAAATGGTTATCCGCAATCTTTTTGGTCCTCCCTTTTCCCAAATAGAACCATTTGGAGTTACAATTACCCATTGATATCTACTAGAAGTAAAAATTATAATGATTCTTTTGTTGGTTTTGTTGAAAGAACGGGGATTAACAGTTATGTCGAATTTGAAGGAAGGCGACTTGCTCAAGAACTTTCTAGATTTCCTAATAAAAAGTTTGATATCATTGCACATGGCATTGGGGGATTAATTGCTCGATATGCCTTAGAGTCTAGTCAAACAATTCAAAACGTGGAAAATTTAGTACTCATCTCTACTCCAAATAAAGGAAGCAATCTTGCCAACCCACTTTTTTTAAATTTACTCTTTGGAAAAAACACATATATATTATCTCAATTGTTTAATGTTGAGGATAGTACAATATTAAAAATCACCCTACAAATTAGTTCCTACCTAGATCAAATCAATTCATATTATGAAGACCTTATCCCTAACTCTGAGTTTCTCAAAAAATTGAACTCTTTTGGCATAAGAAATGACATCAGATACTTATCAATAATCGGTACTAATCCGGCAATTGAGGAAAATTTATCAGACAAATATATATCCAGACTGTATCCAGAATTTGTTCAAGGAAATGGGGATGGAATAGTGAGTGTCGATAGTGCAAAGTTAGATGGGATAGACAAAACTTACTATTCTAAAAAAAGCTTTTATGAAATTTATAATGACGCTGATGTTCTGAATACGATAGTTAATTTTTTAGATGAATCCGTACCCTCATATTCAGTGGAGCCTTTTAAAGATGATAATTTTGTCGAATACACATACGAAACAGGAGATGAAAACAGCTCTGCCGTTCAAAATAAAAATACCTACCCCAGTATTGTTTCCACTTTTACCCTTCCATCACAGTATAAAGAAAGTACAATCTTACTGAATCCAACTAAGCAAAGAGAAATAGATGAAGATATAATGAGCATTATTGAAATAGGAGAAAACATCTACTTTAAAAGTCCAAATGCTATTTACAACAAAAATCTAGAAAAAATATTTTTCGGCAAAATTATGGGAGGAATAGTATTTAACAATCAATATTATATATCTACCGTCAATGGTGTATACGTTTTGAATGAAAACAGTAAAATTGATAAAATTAATACAAAAATGCCTTCTAAAGGTACCGAAATTTACTATTTACCTAATATTGGTTTTTTAACTGTGGAATATGAACCAAACAATTGTAGAGTCTATCTCAACGATTCTTTGATAAATGAAGTTAGTAATTTTATATCATTAAAAGTAATAAATGGGGAAGTATACGTTATTTTTGAAGATAAACTAACAAAACTACTAAACAGTGATGTCGTAGAATTAATAAATAATTCTACCATTCAAGATGTTTTAGGAACTCAGTTAGGAGAGATTACTGATTTTGCATTATATAACAATAACTACTTTATTTTATTTTCAAATTATAAGTTGGTCCTTTGGGATAGTTCAAAAAGTGGATTACAACTTATAGAAGACGGAAATATAGGAAGACTAAAATTACAAATATTTAATGATAAATTATTTGTATTTGGAAAAGATCATGTGAGCTACCTACTTTTAAAAGAAGCTATTTTCCCTGGCTTTTTTCAGAGATCTGAAACTCACATAATCGATGTCCATATAGATAAAAGAGGCAAAGGATGGATGATTACTAAAAATAACCGAATTGAAATAATATCATTCTCCTTGTGAGGTGAGTCAACATTAAGAAAGTTCTTACTCTTTTAATCATGCTTCTTCAAATAATGTTAATATTCTCCGATAATTATGATATTGCTTACGAATACTATATGAATGGCCTAAAATACTATAGAAATGCTCAATATGATTTAGCTCAAAATTTTTTTGAGCAGACCTTGCAATTATCACCTAGATTAGAAAGTGAAATGCCTGAAATAAAAATGTATTTAGGATTATCTGCATTCCACAACAACGATTATACTACAGCTAAAATATATTTGCAGCCATTTAAGGGTATCCCTCTTGTAGATGAAGCTTTAAATGTTATTGAATCTTTACCACCAGAATCAGATGATTTCTACTCTACAAATCTAAAAATTAATAATGCTCAACCGTTCGAAGAAGAACAACAAAACTTCCATTATTTAACTTTTTTTATAGTAATGCTAATAATATTTGTCATTTCCTTAGCTGCCTCTTTTTTTACTATTTTTTTGATACGCAAACATCTCTCTTTTGAAAAAAAGGAAAATGTGTTAAATGAAATGGAAACATTGACCAATATAGACAAAGTTGAAACTCAAGGAATCAAATACAAAACAATAGACCAATTTGATGAACCACACATAAAAAAAGTTTGGAAGGTATCATCTCCTTTAAAAAAACTTATAGGGATAACTTCAAATGAAGACATTTTATCAGAAGGAAACAACATATCGAAAGACCACAAAGATGGAAAATTAAATGAGATAGAAGACCTTGAAAACAAACTTGATAAAGATATAGACGATATCTTAAAAGAATCAAATCTTGAAGAGATTGAAGAAATTCTAATTGAGTTAGAAAATAATGGTGAAAAAAGCAGCATTCAAGACCCAGGCACCCTTGAAGAGGAAAGCAAAGAAAAAAACCGAGAAGAATATTCACATTTGGAAAATGTTATAAAACCTGATACAGAGATAAAAAACAACTATTCTTTGATAATGGAAAAAGAAGAAAAAGAATTATTATTTGAAGACGATCTAGTAGATAATGACCTTTTTGATATAATTAAGGAACTAGATACAAAAAAACTTTCTCAAAATAGTTTGCAAGAGTTTTTTCATAAATTATTTTACGATGTTAACAAGGACAAAATATAATTAAAATATGAAATATTGATTTTCTATACAAATGTTGGTATAATATATTTGATTCGAAGTAAGGAATAGCCAATGCGGATGTGGCTCAGTTGGTAGAGCTCCAGCTTCCCAAGCTGGGAGTCGCGGGTTCGAGTCCCGTCATCCGCTCCAAAAAATGGAAGGGGCAGAACGAAGCTCCTTCTTTGTTTGTATAAGGTGTAAAAATGGCTTTGAAGATTGAAAGTGGTAAATTTAAGAATATTACCATAGAAACAGTTGATGATCGTAGGACAAGATATACGCCTGCTACTTTAAGAAGAGCTTTGATGAGCATTTTTGATTTTTCAGGCGTTAACTTCTTGGAATTTTTTGCAGGTAGCGGAATAATGAGCTTCGAAACTCTAAGTAATGGAGCAAAAAGCTCCACAATGATAGATATTTCATCGAAAGCAGTTCACTCAATTTTAAAAAACGCTAAATCTTTAGGAGTATTAGACAATATAAAGGTTATAAAATCGGATTTTAGAAAATCCATTACAAAACTTTCAGGTGAACAATTTGACTACATATTCGCGGATCCTCCATTTAATAATCGTTATGTCCAAGGATTTTTAAAATTCATAGATTCTAATAAATCTTTAATCAGAAGGGGAGGCTACATTATTATCGAAAAACACAAGAGTGAAAAATTCGATTATATACCAAAAAATATAATTAGGGAAGAAGTAAGAGATTACGGGGATATTGAAATCTTAATCTTTATTAAACCATAAAAAAAGGGCCTTAATAAGGCCCTAATTTGGAAATGAATTCTTCCGGGGACAGAACACTCCAGGAGGGAGGGTAACCTACAAAAGTGCTCTGTAGATGTATTATACATCATGAAATTTTTTTCTCAAAATCCAGTTATAGGCAATTACTTTCAATTAATGACGATTAAGGTCGTTTAAATCGATTTAAATCAATAAATCTCAAAAATAGAAAAAATTTCATTATTTGATATTATATTTTTATTAAAAGGAACGTTGGAAAAAAGAGGCACATAATCTAGTGTGTGCCCAAAAGTACCCCAATTTATACCCACAGGATCGTTTAACCCTTCATAAAAAGTTTTGATCACAGACGATTGATAAGTTACATTTTCTCTGGAATCCTTGGTATCATAAAACTCTTTTTCTAAATCTAGCGTCAAACCCAATTTTTCTTGAAACTCTTCATAGTTATTAGATTGGTTAAATGTATTTATCAGCTTTTCATACGAATACTCGCTTCGTTGAAGTTTATTCAACGTTAAAAAACCATCTCCTAAACTTAAACCTCCTGTTGAATGATCCGCAGTCACTATGATCAAAGTTTCTTGAGGATACCGCATGTAAAAATCGATTGCAACTTTCACCGCATCGTCAAAATCTAATATTTCGTTTATCAATGAATAAGTATCATGTGCGTGTGCGGCGTGATCAATTCTTCCACCTTCAATCAAAATGAAAAAAGGAGAACCATCAAATTTACTTAATGCATAATTTAAAATTTCTTCTAACGTAACTCTTTCTGGTTCGTCAGTTAAAAAGGGAAAATTCCCATAATATAACATAATAATTTCATTAGCAAGAGGCGGAATTTCATTAAGTTTCTCTCTGTAAAAATATCCATATTCCTCAGCATTTCTATCCTTAAAATAAGCTTTTCCACCCCCAATGAAAAGATCAAAATTACTTTCTAAAAGATCTTGAGTTATCTTTTGGTAATCTCTTCTATTTACCACGAAACCATAAGCTCCTGCAGGGGTAGCATCGATAATGGTGTTAGTTGTAATGACACCAATTTTGTACCCTCGCTTTTTTAGTTCATAAGTAATGGGAAAAATTTTTTCATCATCAGGGCCAATGTTTATCCTGTCGTTGTAGGTTTTTTCTTTAGATAAAATTGCAGTTATAGCGGCTGCTGAATCCGTTACTCCGTTCATTGAAGAAGTTTCAACCATTCCATAGTACGGTAATTCTAGGATGTGTAGTTGTTCTGTAAATAAATATTGTTTGTACATATTAGATAACTGCATATGTGGTATTCCCATTCCATCCGCTATAAATAGAAAAACATAGTCAAATGAAAAAGAAAGATAAACTAAAAGAGTACTGAAAACAACCAACAAAATTCTTTTCACTTTTAAACACCTTCATTGTTTAAAAAATATTTCAACTAAATTTGCAAAACTTTTATCATCTAATTTATCAAAATTATTTAAAATATATCTTTCTAGATCAAATATCTTTTCTTTGTCAAAGTCTAATCTTTCCATGAAAGATATCACACTTTGTCCATAAGGTTCATCATAAAAGCCTGTTTTTTTGAGTTCTAATTCTGTCAAATAATCCTTAGGCAATACTTCTCTAAGAAATAATAACGAATTGGTTTCAGCTAATATTTCGTGCCAAGTATCATTCGAGGAAGTTTTTACCCTGTAACCAAAAAAGTAATGAGATAATTCATGAATTAAATCCTTGACAGAATTAACAACATAAATACTGGGCAAAACTTGAAAAGACCTACCTTGATCCATATAAAGAATATACATAGGTTCATCGATTTCTGAAATATTTTTCAAAAAATCTTTAGAATCAACTATCCAATCCTTTAACCATTTTTCGTTATAGAAAAAATTATCATAGTTATAAAGAGTATTTTTACTTTTGAAATAAACCATTGCCGTTGAATCGTCACTTTGCCTTTGAACTAAAGAATCACCTTTTTGTCGCGGCAAAAATCCGTTTTGTACATTTAACAAGGCAAACTTTTCAAAAGGAATTGCTGCGTAAAAAAAGATAGTTTTTTCTATAAAGCTGTATCCTATATCTTCATAGAAAATTACCTTTGTTAACCCTGTTGAAAATATTCTAATATTATTATCTTCTTCATCAACTAAAGTTACTGGATAAAAGAAAAAAAATAGAAATAAAACAAAAACAACAAGAAGTAACGTCCTTTTTCTATTATAAAATTTCATTTTTATTCCTTTCTTCATACTTAAAAAAGTTATCCAATTTGAATGCTAATGATTATGTAAAGTACATACAAAGAAAACAGGAAGACTCCTAAACCTCTTCCCACTTTTCGATCTTTTTTGAGCATCGTACCAAGCAACAAGATCAACGCCAGTAAAAGTCCATACGATACATCAAAAGTAACCGGTCTATCTGCCCTAGCACCATTTATTAACGCTGATATACCAAGTATGGCTGCGATGTTGAATGTATTGGAACCAACTATATTCCCCAATACTATATCATCCGAATGTTTAATCGCTGCGACAATAGCGGTAACTAATTCCGGAAGGGAAGTTCCTATAGCGACTATAGTTACCCCTATCAAAGATTCTGAGATTCCAATACTTTTAGCAAATATAATTGAATTATTTACCGTCAATTCTCCTCCTATTGTCAACATAGCCAACCCTAAGGCAGAAAAAGTGATTATTTTAGCCCAGGACTCTTCTTTTTCAACTTTTTTCATTTCTTCGTTTTCAACAAGTTGTTTCCTGACTTGTTGATCATTTTTTGCCATATAATAGAGATAAGCCATAAAAATAAGCAAAAAGGTTATCAATATCATGCCATCGTATCTAGTTAATACACTATTCCCTTCCATTATCATTGCAAATATAACTACTGAAATAATAAGCAAAAAAGGCATTTCTATGTTTACTGTAGATTTTTGAATTTTTGTTGGGGAGATTAAAAAAGAGATCCCCAAAATCAATCCAATGTTTGCGACATTGGAGCCAAGAACGTTTCCTAATCCTACACTGGCTCCTTTTATAGACGAAGAAATAGTAACAACTAATTCAGGTGCACTGGTACCAAAGGCCACTACCGTCAAACCTGCAAACAGTTCGGATACACCTGCTTTCCTTGTTAATCCAAGGGCACCTTCTATTAACCTATCTGCCCCTCTTATTAAGAGGAAAATACCTAAAGCTATTAATAGAATATTCACCAATCAATCTTCACTCCTTTTTTTGGCTATTTCCCTTTTGTTTCTCAGGTATACAAAAAGCAAAAAGCCTAGCACGATTAAAATAAAGCTTATAACCACAGCCACCCGAAAATTTCCAAGGTAAAGACTATCTGTTCTTAATCTTTCGATTGGGATTCGGCCAATAGAATAAAGAACTAAATACAGAGCGGTAACTTCTCCATATGTTTTTCTCCTATTTCTAATAAAATAAAACAATATCAGAAATACCACCAAATTCCAGGCAGATTCATACAAAAATGTGGGGTGAAAATACTCATAGGCTTCATATCCCGACATTCGGTCCTGTAATGAAACGTACATCTTCCATGGAAGGTTTGTAGGTGAACCATATGCTTCGTGATTGAAAAAATTACCCCATCTCCCAATAGCCTGAGCTAATGGTAAAACAAAGGTGAATAAATCTAACCCTTGCAGAAAGGTAAAGGTACATTTCTTTTGCAACCGTGTATACAAAAAAACAATTAAAAAGGCAGCCAATATCGCTCCATGTATAGCCAGACCGCCATGCCATATCTTAAAAATTTCTGAAGGATTTTGAGAGAAATATTTAATATTAAAAAGAACATAATATAATCTTGCTCCTACAATACCAAATATAATTCCTAAAGAAACAGCCGTAAAAAGATCGTCTTCGTTTATTTTTTCTCTTTCAGCTTCTTTCTGAGCAATAAATGTTCCCAACAGTATCGATGAAGCGATTAACAGTCCGTACCATCTTATTTCTAATGAACCAACCGTAACCAAAACAGGACTGAAATACCATTCCCCAGAAAAACTTTTTGGCAAGATAACTATACAAATAACTAAAAAAGATGTTATTGAGATCCACAAAGTGTTAAAAAAGACTTTATCCCTTTTCATACTCTTCCTCCTAAAAGTCAAAAATCCCTATAGAACATTTATTAAGTGTATTGAATCTCCATACCTTGTTTGCAATTCGTGTTTTAAATTAGGATATCTATCGAAACTTTGAATAGAAGATAAAAAACGCTCTACCATTTTTCTTGAACTTTCTATTATGTTCACATCTTCGGCTAAATCTAAAAATTTAAATTCCGGTACCCCATGCTGTTCCACTCCAAAGAATTTACCAGGGCCTCTCCATTTTAAATCGATTTCTGCTACCTCAAAACCATCTAATGTTTTAGAAAAGGAGTTCATTTTACTTTTTATCTCATTGTTGGCATCATCATCTAATACTAAGAAACAATAAGATTGTTTTTCACTTCTACCAACTCTTCCCCTGAGCTGATGCAATTGAGATAATCCAAAACGATCGGGATGTTCTATGACCATTACCGTGGCATCAGGAATATCTATCCCAACTTCTACTACCGATGTGGAAACCAATATATCGTATTCTCTTTGAACAAATTTGTCCATAACTTCATTTTTTTCTGAAGGTGAAAGCCTTCCATGTAAAAGTCCGACTTTATATTCTTTAAAAACTTCACTTAGCTCTTCATACATACTCATCGCGTTTTTTAATTCTAAGGCTTCAGATTCTTCTATCAATGGATACACGAAAAACACTTGGTTCCCCTGATCTAATTCTTCTTTAACAAACTCATACAAACTTTTTCTGTTGGATTCAGCAACAAGTATTGTTTTAATCGGTCTTCTTCCTTTAGGCACTTCGTCGATTAAGCTAACGTCTAAGTCGCCATAAAAAGTCATTGCCAAGGTTCTAGGAATGGGAGTTGCTGTCATTACCAAAATATCGGGATGATTCCCTTTTTTAATAAGTTCCAACCTCTGATTCACTCCAAATCTATGTTGTTCATCAATCACTACCAACCCTAGTTTTTTAAATTCCACATCCTGTTGAATGATTGCATGGGTACCAACTACAACATCAATTTCTCCAACCCTTAGCTTTTCTTTTATTAATATTTTGTCGCTTTCCTTCGTATCTCCTGTTAACAAAGCTACTTTCAAACCTAAAGGCTCTAAATCCTTTGATAGCCTTTTAAACTGTTGCTTTGATAAAACAGAGGTGGGGTTCATAACCGCTGCTTGATAGCCGGCTTCACAAACATCTATAATCGCTAGCTCTGAAACAACGGTTTTACCAGAACCAACATCCCCCTGTAAAAGCCTGTTCATAGGATATGGAGAAATCAAATCTTTTTTTATCTCTTCATAACTTCTTTTTTGAGCTTGTGTGAGCTCAAAATTTAAAGTATTGAGAAAGTTTTTAGATAATTCTCCCTTTATCTCCTTCGTCGCACCTTTTTTCATCTCTTTCATCTTCAATTTCAGATATATCATGGCTAATTCAAATAAAATTGCCTCTTCGTATTTTAAAGAGTACCAAGCCCTTTCTTTATGATAAATACTCAAAGGGAAATGGATTCCCTTTATTCGCTTTTTCAAATCTAATAAATTGAATCCTTGAACAAATTCTTCGGGTAAAAATTCTTCTAAAAAATATGTCTGTTTAATAACTTCTTTTGCTATTTTTCGCATAGTTGTTTGGAAGATACCAGAGGTCAGTGGATAAACCGGTAGAATTTCTCTTTTGAAATCCTCCTCATTTTCAATCACTTGGAAATCGGGTGACTTCATCTGTTTCATACCGTATGAATATTCTATCTTTCCATAAAAAGCAGATTTTACGCCTCTTTTTAAAAAAGATTTTACATAGTCCTGGTTGAAAAAAGTAACGATTATGACCCCAGTGTCATCTTCCACGGAAAAGTTGTAAATAGTTAACCCTTTATTTATTTTTGCTTCCTCACTTTTCACTACATTTCCTATTATTACGACTTTTTCATCCTCTTTGGCGTTAAATATTTTAACAACCTTTCTTCTGTCTTCGTAATCCCTTGGTGGATAGTAAAAGAAATCTTTTAATGAAAAAATACCTAATCTATTTAGAACTAAAGCCCTTTTTGTTCCTACTTTTTTTATATATTTTATATCGGTGAGTGGTGCTAATTTTTTTTCTGGTTCTACCGAAACTTCATCAATTAAATATCGCTCTTTTAAAATCTTTAAGGAATCTCTTAAGCCTTCTAGACGTCTTTCCTTGCGTTTTTCTGGCAATGTTTTAAGAGGTTTTATATAAGTCAAAATCTTTTTAACATCTTCTAAAAGACCATTTTCTTTAATTGTTTTAAAATTATTTTTTGCAACGCTATAAAAACTTGGGAAGATCTCTTCCCAAGTTATCATTCCTTTTTCTTTAAGTTGAACTACATAATCAAAAGAATTTATGACTTCTTCTATCATTGTCCTTGAAAACTCCTATTCTTTAAGAGAATATTTTTCAAAGTTACTCAATGACTCTGTTTATAATAATTTTACCATCTTTTTGATATATCTTATATCCATTCAATTCAGCTTCTTCAATTTGACCATCTTCTATAAAAGGTTTAACTTTCATCAAAGAAGCATTTTCAACATAGAAATCCTTCAGGCTACCTTCAAGTGTGTATCCATAAGATTTTACTTTCAAGTAAACAGAAAATACGATCAAAAACCAACTCAAAGATACCAGCAATAAAAAAGTCATTACTTTAATCATTACTTTACTATCCTTCTTGTGATGAATTCGTAATCACTGAAGAAACTTTCGATCCTATCTTGATATCTGGAATAATTAGACGATCCTTCTTCTTTTAAACCCTTATAATAGTTATAAACAGCTTCATAATTGCTAACAATGTTTTCTGCCAGTTGATTTTTTAAGTTTTCATCCCTCAAGGTTGAGTATAACTCAGATAACAATTTTAACGAATTATCTGGTATTCCTCTAAATTTTTGGGCCATGTAATAGTCCGCTTCTCCCTCTTTTTGGGTAATAAAAATTATATTGTTTATTAATTCATCTTGTGGATATATATTTATCAATCTTGCGGTTAACAGCAAATATTCGTAATAAACATCTTCCCATTCAGGGAACCTGTTCCAACCCCCGGGAAGGATATATATAGCTTGCTGCTCCCAATGATGAAAATTATTGTAAGCGTCATTTTGAAGTTTTTCTAATACTTCTATCTTATCCAATGGAATATAATTCTTTAACTGTTCGTATAGAATTACAATGTTATAATATATTCTGCCTATCAATCTATAGGCATTTTTTTCATTGAAGGATAAGTATGAATATTCCAACTGGTTTATCCCGTCGTAAAGGGTTTGAATTTTTAAAATAATCTGTTTAGCGTTGTTGTTTGTGTCACTGGAATAAATTGGTTCCACGGTGTCTCTTAAAATATTATCTGGAAATGGCATTAAATCAAGTACACCCTCAAATTCTTCGATCATAAAATCGTAACCATTGATTTCTTTTGCAAATATTTTAGGTAAATCTTCATAAGTAAGAGAATTTTGCCGAATTCTAGACGTCAAAAGTTGAGAAAGATAAAATGCTGACTTCCCAAAATTAGGGTTCCATTTTAATGATTTCTGAAAATATTCGAAGGCATTTTCATAGCTTTGTTGTGCTTTACTTTCATATGATATCTTCATATTTCTGTAATTTTCTATCTGCGATTCTATCTGATTTATACTTTGAGTTACTCTTTGAAAACTGGCACTTCCAGGAGTGTAATTCACTAATTGTTTTTGAAGGCTAGATTTTTGAGCTTCAAGTTGACTTATAATATTCGGTATTTGACTTTCAGTAGCGTTAATAAGAGATACCATGGAATTGTATTCACCATTTCCTTTAACGAAAAAAGCTTCCGAGGTAACCTCGTTCATTTTGTAGTATGATGCTACTATCCCAACCACCACTAAAGGAATAATCACAATCTGACTTTTTTTGATATTAAAGCTTTTTACATGTGGATTGAACTGTTCTGATACAGCACTTGAGAGAATAAATACACTTAATATAAGATTTGGATGCATGTGAAATGCAAACTCTGTGAAAGCGTGGATTACCATAACCGCAGCACTCCATCCAAGTAAGGGAAATAAAAGGCTCTTGTTGTCATCGTCTTTTTCAGACTTTAAAACCTTAAAGTATATCACCATTAAACTTACCAACATTAGCAATATTGAGGAGAAACCTAAAATGCCCGTCTCCCCCAACACCTGTAAATAATCGTTGTGAGCCCTTTTGAAGTTATTCCACGCATATAAAAATCTTTCGGGGTTTCCAGCTTGCACCTCAGCTAGGTAGTGAACCGAATAAACTGGATATGTATTTATTCCACTTCCGATTATAAAATGATTTTTATGATTCTCATCTGCAAATTGTTTTACAGCGGAAAGCCATGACAGACTTCTTTCATCCCAAGAAGAAACAGAAGTCATTGCTGCGAAGCGGTCTGCAGCAATTACCTCTCCCCCTCGGTTGAATGGTGTTTCAAAATTAAACATAAGAAATAAAAAGGCTAAAACAGATAAAACCAAAATTATCCAAATTTTAAACTCTTTACTTTTTACATAATTTTTCAAGGTTTCTTTTTTATTGGAAATGAGGTGAGATATTATAGCTAATCCTAAACCAACAAAAGTGGCAAGGTAAATAGAACGAGTTTGGGCTAACAAAACAACCCAATACATTATCAAAACATTCGCTAAAGCATATATTCGAATGTAGGTATTCGTATTTTTCCTTAAAGTAAAATATATAGAAATTGGTAACAGCTGTGCCAAATAATCTGAAACAAAATTTGGATTCCCAATAGTTGTTCTTAAGGCAATTCTTTGAGATGGATCGCCATACTTACCAAAAAACAAATCAAAACCTAAAAACTTATTCAAAAGCCCATCTATGGCAATAACAGTCCCAGTAACCATAAAAACAAAAAGACCGTACTCAATAAATTTAAAATCCTTTCCAAAGCGTGTGGTAATTACATACGAAAAAAAAACAATAAGAACGATATAAAAAGCTATCCCTAAAGATGTAGATAGATAATATTTATTCTCCATATAAACCGATATCAAAGATAAAAAGGCAAAAATGCTGAAAAAAGATAAAAAAATTTGTGGATAAGTGAACTTTATTGAAATAGGTTTAGAAAGGTATCTGAACAAATAATAAATTAAAATAACGACCATGAATAAAGAAAAAACCAAATGTTTTTGTGTGGAATACTCATACACCAAATTGGGTAACATTAAAAAAGGTATTAAAGCAAACAAAACTAACAAAATCAATATATCATTAGGAAATTTAGCTTTCTCTTGCAAATAAATTAACCTCCTTTGTGGTTCGCCGGTTTGTGCAAACCAATTAATCAAAATAGATTTAAAATACTTCTGGGGGTTTGGTTTGCCGGTTTTCTAAACGATGTTTTTTAATTGTTTTATGGTTTTTAAAAAGGTTTTAGGGGCCTTGGCCCTTAAAGGTTTACGCCTTTTAGAATGCCCTTCCAAATACTAAAATAAATTTAAAGGTTCTTGGGGGGTATCCCCCAACGCCCTATTTTAAACCAAAAAAATCAATAACTGCATTTTTAATAATTTCAGCAAAAACATCTACATATTTTCCATTTGTAAACTCATCTACCACTTTAGGGTTACTGATAAATTCCATTTCAAATAAAACAGCGGGGCTTCTAGTATAAGCCAAAACAGCAAACTCCGCAGTATAAACTCCCCTAAATTTAACTCCATTTACATTCAAATAATTTCCCAATATATTAGCAAACTTCTCACTTTCATCTAGACTGTTTTCTTTATCCGTTACCCATGTTTCTATGAGAGTCTTATCGGAATTAAAATCTAAATTTTCCCGATAGGCTATTCTTCTTGCATATGCGCTTTCTGAAAAATCAAAATAGTAAACCTCCGATCCATAAACTGTTGAATCTTGAGGATAATCATTCAAGTGTAAACTAATGAATAAATCCGCACCTTTTTCATTAGAAAAAACCGCTCTATCATGTAAATCAACGTATACATCATTTGCCCTAGTCAAATAAACGTTAACACTGTACGGTTTCAAAAGTTCTTGAGCTCTTTTTGCTACTTCTAAAGTAATATCTTTTTCAAAAGTTTGGTTAGGGCCAACAGCTCCCGGATCTATCCCTCCATGACCTGGATCCAAGACTAAAACAGGCAAGGTTATTTTATCTTTAAAAGAAAGGTCTAATATGATTCTATTTTCTTCAATTAATTCCTCTAAATCAGCAGAGTTGTTCAGTTTTACCTGTATCCATACTTCTGTTGGTGAATAGTGATACGCCTTTATGTAATTAATCTTATTGTTGTATTCTTCATAGTAATAAGAATTGGGAATTTCGGCCCCTTTAATCTTAATCAAATATCCAGATTTATTAACCAAGGGATATATTCCAACATCTTCAGGACTTGAAGAAAGTTCTATTATTATTCTAGCATCAGTTTTTTGTATGATCGTTTTTATTGAACTTAATTGAGTTAGTGGCAGATTCAAGTACACAGCAGAAACATTAGAAATTAATTCTAGGTTGATCAACTTAGCTATCAATTCTGTAGTTAAATAAATCTCTCCATCGACTATTTTTAGATCATTTGGATCGAAATGAATGGATTCGGTGCTGTTAATAATTGCTAAACTATTCTGGGGAAAAATGAAAACTTTCCATTTACTATCTTTTATGTAAATCAACGTATCGTTATATACATCTAAAGTTCTTCCACTTTTTTCAGAAATAACCTTTAAACTAACATATAGATTCTCCCCATCTTCATAATAGTAAGCAGAATCTATTTCTCTCCATTGAAAATAAAGTGTTTTTGGAAATGTAATAACTGAGAGAAATAAAAAACCAAAAATTATTAACCGCCGAATTACCCTTTTACTCATCTTTTTATCCCCTTGGTTGATCAGTTAAAATTTCTAATATCTTTTCTGCAATATCGTAATTGGGAAGAACAAAATCCGCATAACCTTCTTGGGCAACAATTTTAGGCATTCCATAAACAACGGAAGTTTCTTTTGACTCCGCTATAACCGTCCCACCGTAATGTTTAACTTTAAATGCCCCTTTCGCACCGTCTCTTCCCATCCCTGTCAGAATAACTACTAGTGCGTTTTCTTTAAAAATCTCCGCAGCTAGGTCAAAAGTGAAATCAGCTGAAGGCCGTACGTTATTAATTTTATCGCTTTTATCTAGAAACAATTTTATTTTATGATCCTCTTGCTTTAAACCTAAATGAAAATCCCCCGGGGCAACATATACAACATTCTTTTGTAAAGATTCACCATCTTCGGCTTCTTTCACCTTTAAATTTGAAATTTTATCCAATCTATAAGCCAACGAAGCTGTGAAACCTGCCGGCATATGTTGAACAATAATTATAGGGACATTTAAATTTTCTGGTAGTTGTGGAATTAAAACGTCTAAAGAACGAGGCCCTCCTGTTGAACTCGCTATCAAAACAACTTTTTCTCCCAATATATTTATTCTTGCACTTTTCCTTATCTTCTTGCTTCCTACAAAATGGATATTTTTCAATCTTTCGATAGAGACATTCATACTTTCTCTTATCTTTCTCAACAATTCATCCTGAACGTCTCTTATAGTCCAAGAGGTACTTCAGCTGGTTTTTGAATGAAATCAAAAGCTCCCTTTTCTAAACATTCTATTGTAATAGAGGCTTCTTTTGAAGTTAAACTACTTACCATAATAACCCTTGTTGGAGATTTTAACATTATCTCACTTAAAGCATCGAGCCCATTCTTTTTAGGCATTTCAACATCTAAAGTAATCACGTCTGGTTTTAAGGACACAGCTTTTTCTACCGCTTCAACTCCATCTTTAGCTAATCCAACCACTTTCATGTCAGGTTCTTTGTCTATAATATCTCTTAGAACCATTCGCATAAAAGCGGAATCATCAACTATTAAGGCCTTTATCTGATCCAAGTATTTTCCTCCTCATTATTTTTCTCTTTTTTTATAAATAAAACCACATAAATTTAAGAAAAGCAAAAAAACTATTGCTAAGATTATACCATATTTAGGATTTAGATTGAAAAAAGCGCGACCGAATATAATTATTCCGATCGCAACAGCGAAGATAGAAGTTATAAAAACCGATGCAGCAGAAACATCTTTGATTATCTTTACCGACGAACTATAAAAAGGATGAAGAAAATCCAACAGTTTCTCTGTTACGGTATTCACTGTTTCCATGATCAACACTAGCATAACTGTGAATATTAAAAGTATAAACTCTACTTGAGTTAAGTTGGCAAAAATAGCAACAATTAACACTATCAACCCTATTAAACTTTGTATTCTAAAATTTCTTTGAGTTTTATAAATTTCAATGAGCCCTTTCAATGCGTAAGAAAAACTACTTTTTAGGCTCCTATTTTCATCATTTTTATTCATAACCTTTCCCTAATTTTTTATACATTTTAGTTGACTCTAAAGGATACCTTTTTTTATATAAAGCATAACCAATTTTGAGAGCTTTTTCATCAATTTCTAAGTAACTTTCTGATACGTTCAAATTGACTTCTTCTATAAGCCTTTCCAAACTAATTACCTCAGTTACTGAACAAAGGACCCCTAACCCTATCATGTTAGCCACATTTTTGTTTGATAATTCTTCTATAGCTATTTGTGAAGCTGGGACTTTGATTATTTTTTTGGTAATCCTTTCTACATACTGAGGTATATTTTCAACAAATTTTTCATCGTATAATAAAATGCCATTTCTTTTGAGATTCCCAATATGACTTAAACCAACATCGTGCATCAAATACAATATATCAAAATTTTCAGCTTCAGGATAATCTATAGGTTCTTGATCGAAAAGCACATCACAATAAGAAAGTCCACCTCTCACTTGGGCACCATAATGTTGAGATTGAACTACCCAAAATCCTTCTTTTACCAATGCTTTTGCAAATATTATTCCCATTAAGATGTTACCTTGACCGGCTTCTCCACTGAATCTCACCGAATTAGGTGTACTTATTGAACTACTCACTTTGGTGATACCTCCTGTGAAACCAATTTTTTCCTTAATTTTTCATACCTGTCAACGTAGCCTTCTTTTTCAACTTTCAGAAATTCACCTATTATAATCTTATCTTTCAAGTCATTTTCATACATATTTTTAGCTTTGCTTAGTATGACAGAGTTATCTTTGAAATATCGCAACATTTTAGTAGGTCCCGTCATTTTATTGTATCTTCCATAATAAGTATGGCAATTTGTAACAATCTCAACAACCGACATACCTTTGTGTTTTAAGGCGTTTTCTATGTATTTAACGGATAACATGTAATGAAAAACGGTTGATCTAGCTACGTAAGTGGCACCCGAGGTTATTGCAAGATCAACAGCATCAAAATTGTTTTCTAAATTCCCATAAGGGGAAGTTGAAGCGTAAGTCCCAGGAGGTGTTTCAGGTGAATATTGCCCGCCTGTCATGCCATAAATAGAATTGTTGAAGATAATAACAGTTAGATCCATGTTTCTACGGCAAGCGTGAATAAAATGATTTCCACCTATTGCCAGTATATCTCCATCTCCTCCCATTACTACCACATTAAACTCTGGCTTTGCTAGTTTAACTCCTGTTGCAAAGGCCACAGCCCTTCCGTGGAGTGTGTGCATAGTGTTAAAGTCAAGGTACCCTGTAGCTCTTGAAGAACATCCTATACCTGATACAACTGCCACTTTGTTTTTATCTAAACTTAAATTATCGACCGCTTCCACAAAACTTTTCATTATTATTCCATTACCACATCCAGGACACCATACATGGGTCATTCTATCTTTTCTTAAATACTTAAAGTATCTTTCTACAGGCATTTTATCCCACCTTTCCATTTTGATATTTATTTTGATCATTCAACAACTTTTGTTTGTATGTTGCAAGTATCAAAAAACAGTTTTGTTAGACTATCCGGATAACCTTCTCTATAATAAACCTTTTTTATTCCAGCGTTTATTATCAACCTAGCACATACAGAACATGGTTGGTGGGTGATATAAATTGATGCGTTATCAGTACTAATACCAAATTTAGCAGCTTGCATCAAGGCATTTTGTTCTGCATGAAGACCATAACAAATTTCTTGGTTTTCTCCACTTTTTATACTTAAATCGTCCCTTATGCAACCTATATCATCACAGTGAGGAAAACCGGACGGCGGTTGATTGTAACCGGTTGCTAAGATCCTTTTTTCCTTTACAATTACTGCTCCTACTTTTCTATGCAAACAGGTTGATCTTTTACTTACCAAATCCGCTACTTCCATAAAATATTTGTCCCAATCTTTCCTTTTTTTGAATAAGTTGGGACTATTAAAATTTTTATTCTGCAAATAATTTTCAACTTCATCCTTTTTTCCCAAGAAAAAACCTCCCTTATGTTGGAGCTATATCTAATAACTTCTCAAAAACTAACCTTGAAAAGTTTAAACCTTTTGTAGTTAATTTAATAGAATCATCTATAGATATATATTCTTCCAAATTATTTTTTAACTGATTTAAGACATTGTCAACCAAATTTTTAGAGAATCTTTGAACCAAAGAATCATAAGTTATTCCTTTTGTTAGCCTCAAAGACATAAATAGTGTTTCTAACAACTCAGCAAACTCGTCATTCAACTTTTTTGTCCGATATGGAAGCTTATCATCATTTAATTGTGTAATATATGCTTTAACATCTGAAGTATTCACATATCTTTTTTTGTTGATATACCCTCCAGCAGAAACTCCAAATCCAACATAATCTAAGTTATACCAATAAAACAGATTGTGAATACATTCTTTGTTGGGTAACGACCAACTTGAAATTTCATATCTATTATATTCAGATTTCTCAAATTGATCATAGATATAATCAAGGAGGTCGTATACCAAGTCATCTTCCGGAAGTTTCATTTCCTTGATTTCAAGAAAATGTTTTAAGGGAGTATCATGTGAAGAATCCAATAAATAATAAGAAATATGAGAAGGTTTCATCTTTTCTATAAATTCCAAATTACTATTAACCGTATCGAAATTTTCATATGGTAATCCGACGATAAAATCTATATTTATATTATCATAAAAAGACGTCAAAAGTTTATAAGATTCTAATTCTTTATTAAAATCATGAGATCTTCCAACAGTTTTTAATATCTTATCAGAAGTACTTTGAAACCCCATTGATATTCTGTTGATTCCTATTTCCTTATAAAAATGTACTTTTTTCTCATTAACACTTTCTGGATTTACCTCTATCGTGAATTCTTCTAAATTAGAAAGATCAAGATGTTCTTGTAATGTACGAAAAGTTTGAAAAATAAATTCTTCCTCAACAAAAGACGGGGTTCCACCTCCAAAATAAATCGTTCTAACTTTCCTATCTTTTAATTTTTTACCTTTCAAAGCGATTTCTTTGTATAATGCGTTAAAATATTCTTCTTTTAAAGATAAATCGGTTGTAGATACATAGTCACAATAAAGGCATCTCCTCACACAAAAAGGTATGTGTAAATATAATGCAATATAATTAGAATTCAAAAAACAAACCTCCTCCTTTTTCGTTGAACGAAAAAAGTAGAGGCAACTTAAGATTTTCATTATAAATATAAAATTCGTAAAAAAAATCTTGACCAAAAGCTATTCTTGTACCAAGATGCAACTGCTGATCGAATATATTCATTGGAACTGAAAATCCAATATTTGGGTACCATTTTTGTTGTATTAACGCTGCTCCTACGTCGATTGTATCTACATAGTAGCTGTCTAGGTTAACGAGAGGAACATTTAAATAGAAACCATTTGAATAACCTAAACTAATTGGTATTTCTATAGGCCTATATATTCGAGCTTTTACTTCAAATAGATTTATATTTTTATTGTTAAAAAGAAATAAATTTCCTATAGCATATGAAGGGACATTGAACTTAGCTTGAGTGAAGTTATATATATCGTGGTCGACATTTTTAACCTCAACTCTTTGAAAATTTTTTACTGTCAAAACTCCCAAAAAATTATTTTCAAGTTTGTACTCATATCCTACACCAAATTCACTGTTGTATACTGGTACATTCACAAACACATTAAAAAAAGACTCTCCAGTTTTCAGTTTTATCGTCCTGTTGAAGAGCTTATTTTCTATATATAAAGAGTGGTAATCGGAATAACCGATCTCTAATCCAAAATCTTCAAAAGACGATGTAGACAGTGTAAAGGTCGCACCTTTATTTTCTATCTCTGGACCGAAGGGAGTGTACCCTACATAAGATAAAAGTATTGTTGAAATAAACATAAAAAATCCGATAAAATACAATTTTCTCAAGGATCATCACCTCGTGATGATTTTCAATTATCTTCAAGTAATTCATTGAGTATTTCGTTCGTTTTTTGAGGGTTAGCTTTGCCCTTTGTTTGCTTCATAACTTCGCCAACAAAAAATCCCAAAAGTTTCTTTTTACCATTCTTATACTTTTCAACACTATCGGGATTTTCTTTTAAAACATTTTCAATTATTTTTCTTAACTCATCTTCATTTTCTATTTGTTTTAAGCCTTTCTTTTCAACGATCAGTTTGGGGCTATCACCTGTTCTATACATCTGGGGAAAAATATCTTTAGCGATCTTTGTTGAAATTGTATTTGTATCTAAAAGCATTTTTAATTCCGCAAAATGCTCGGGTTTAATTTTTACATTTTCGATACTATCCTCATTTTCTTTCATCTCTCTTAATAACTCAGTTAAGATAAAATTACTAACAAATTTGGCATCCTTAGTCAATTCTACGCATCTTTCATAATAATCAGCTAACTCTTTGTCTGAAGAGAGAATTTGTGCGTCATATTCAGGTATGTTGTACTGTGCAACAAACCTTTTAGTCTTCTCTTCTGGCATTTCAGGAATGAGTTTTTTTACTGTTTCAATAAGTTCATCGTTCAAAATTAGGATGGGGAGATCTGGTTCAGGAAAATATCTGTAGTCCATCTCTTCTTCTTTTGTTCTCATCGAAAATGTCTCTTTTTTGTTGGCATCCCACCCTCTCGTTTCTTGTATTAACTCCCTACCTTCTTCTAAATTATTAATAATCCTATCTCTTTCATATTCTAACGCTTTTTCTACAAATTTGAATGAGTTTATATTCTTAATCTCTACCCTTTTACTTATTTCTTCGTTTTTTTGGTTAAGAATAGAAATATTTGCATCACATCTCAAAGCTCCTTTTTCCATATCACCCGTTGAAATATCAGCGTATCTAAGCAAATTTCTTAATTTCTCCATAAATATCCTTGCCTGTTTAGGAGTCTCTATATCCGGCTCGGTTACAATTTCTAAAAGAGGTATGCCTGCCCTATTAAAATCGATTAAACTTTCTTGAGCATAGGAAATCTGATCCCCTTCATGAAGCATCTTAGCCGTATCTTCTTCCATATGCATCCTTCTTATTCTTATCTTTTTGCCTTCAACGTCTATGTATCCTCCACTTACTATGGGATGAAAATACTGCGTAATTTGATAACCCTTTGGCAAATCGGGGTAAAAATAATTCTTTCTATCGAACCTAGAAAACTTATTTATACGTCCATTTAATATTAATCCAGCTTTTATCGCAAGTTTAAGCGCTTCCTCGTTTAATACCGGCAACGTTCCAGGTTGGCCTGTACATACTGGACAAATATTAATATTCGGCTCAGCTTCATAATGCTCTGTACTACATGAACAAAAGGCTTTGGATTTTGTTAGTAATTGGGCGTGTATTTCTAATCCTATAATGGTTTTATACATAATTTTTCAACTCCCTGGAGGTCTCTTTAAAGAAATTGTCTGCTATAGTTAATAATTCCTCATCCTTCATATATCGACCAATGAATTGTATACCAAAAGGTAACCCTTGGACATCACCAAAAGGAATACTTATGGCAGGTGATCCATTTAAATTCGCAGGGATTGTAAAAATATCCATTAAATAATAATCTAAAGGTTTTAACTTTTCCCCTATCTTTGGTGGGAGAACAGGAGATGTGGGGGTCATTATCAAATTATAATCGTTTAAAACTTCCTTTATTTTGTCACTCAACAATTTTCTTACTTTTGAGGCTTTTGAGTAATATTGATCGTAATAAAGAGAAGATAGATTAAAAGTTCCCATCATTATTCTTCTTTTTACTTCCATACCAAAACCAACTTCTCTAGTAGATTTATACATTCTATTCAAACCTAAGGCATCGTTCCTCAACCCATATTTGACACCATCGTATCTTGAAAGATTGGATGAAGCTTCAGCAGGGGCTATTATATAATAAATTGCTACTGAATATTCAAGTTCCGGTATGTCTTTTACGTCAACTATTGCTCCTTTGCTTCTCAAAAAGTTAATAGCCCTTTCAAATTGTTTTATTACATTATTATCTGCATTTTCATGGTAAACAACCTTTGGAATGCAAATTTTGGTTTTGGATAAATCTATATCTACATCTTTTACCAGATCTTTATCGTGCTCCAACGTGGTTGAATCCTTGGGATCTTTTCCTTTCATAATTTCTGTAACAGTTCTAACGTCCTTAACATTATTTGCAAAAACACCTATTTGATCCAATGAAGATGAAAAAGCGGTTAAACCGTATCGTGATATCATACCGTATGACGGCTTAAATCCAACAACACCACAAAAAGCGGCGGGCTGTCTTACTGAGCCTCCGGTATCGGATCCTAGAGAAAATGGAACGTACCCTGCTGCTACAGCTGCAGCTGAACCTCCACTACTACCCCCCGGGACTCGTGCCAAATCCTTAGGATTTCTTACAGCTCCAAAGGCTGAATGTTCGTTGGTATTACCCATGGCAAACTCGTCCATATTAGTTTTCCCTACCACTGTAAAACCTGCTTTTAAAAGCCTTTCAACGGCAGTTGCGGTATAAGGAGAATTATAATTTTCAAGGATTTTAGAACCGTTTGTTGTTTTAGTTCCTTCAACTAAAATGTTATCCTTGACCAAAAAAGGTATGCCAAAATAGTCGCCATCTTTATTCCCTTCAACCTTTTCTATTCTCAAAACTGAATTTATTTCTTTATCTTTTTCATAAATCTTTTTGATACTTTCTTCTATGACATTTTTACCAACCAAATCATCTATGGTCAAATACATCACCTCAAAAAAGAGTTTTAATTAAAATATGTAGTATCTAAAATCGAATATCAAAAGTAAAACAAAACTTGCAATAATTAATCCGTAAGACAAGTAAGAAAGCGTTCTCCACCCTTGGTAACTCCTCTTTGTGTACCTTATAGGTGTTAACCAACCAAAGGTAAAACCTATTCCTAATCCTCCTAAATGTGCAAAATTGTTTATATTAGCACCTGGTAAGAATCCCCAGATCACGTTTATTAAGATAATTGGGAGTAAAGCGGTCCCTGTTACAGGTCTCAATATAGTTGGGGTATCGTGCCTAAATCCCGCCCCAAAAAGTAGTCCTATCAATCCGAATATCGCACCTGATGCTCCTACAGAGATCGCACCCGGTAAAAATAAGTGGGTTAAAAGATTACCAAAAAGCCCTGATAAAATGTATATTGAAATAAATCTTTCTTTTCCATATGCCCTTTCAACTAAGTTTCCCACGTAAAATAGGGCAAACATATTGAAAAATACATGAAATAATCCACCATGAACAAACATAGAAGTAATCAATCGAAACCACTCCCCAGCAGTGATTAAATTACCAAGTTGGGCTCCAAAAAGTATGTATATACGTGGGCTAGAAAAAGCTCTTATACCACCAAATAAAAACATCATTATAAATATCAAAACATTCAATATTATTAAGTAACTTGTGACATTTCTTTGCATCTCTTTCTCCTTTCTTTATCTATATGTATGGTATGCCTTAGTTTTCACGGAGTTTGATTCCTTTATCGTTCAATCTTTCTAAAATGGATCTTTCCACTTCATTGACTTCTTCTTCTGTTAAAGTTTTATTTTCTGATCTATAAACTATTGAAACGGTTATACTTATTTTATCTTCTTCTATGTTTTTCCCTCTGTAAACGTCAAAGATCTTAAAATCTTCCACAATATCTGCAGCACTTACTATTATTTCTTGAATCTCTTTAAATTCGATGTTGATGGGAACAATCATAGAATATTCCCTTTTGATAGCAGGAAAATCCACTTTTTTGAATTCTCTTTTTATTTCTTTTTTATCTATAAAAATCTTATCCAGATTGATCTCACAGATATATATTGGGTCTTTTATTTCGTAATAATTCTCTGCTGTTGCCGGATCAAGTAGACCTAAAAAGCCAACTTCTTCGTTATTGAAAAATAACCGAGCACTTTGTGCTTTCAGAAAACCAGGTTGATCATTTCTTACGTATTCTATTTTTACGTTGAATTCATTCAATAAGTTTTCTAAAGCTCCTTTTACAGAATAAAATGTAACCTCTCTCTTATCTGTGAAATCATCATTATTTTCTCTTCCTGTTGCAACAAAGGCGAGGTTAGTAAACTCCTTTGCACCTGTCTCACCGTCTTTATCTGCTTGAAAAACTTTATCAATTTCGAACATTTTTATATCTTTTGTTTGGTTTCTATAATTAAAAGAAGCCGAATCTAATAAACCATATATCAATTTGAATGACATGTATTCTAATTCCGCAGAGATAGGATTAATCAATCTTAAATCCAATTTGTTTTCCATCCACATTTTATTCCCGTTGTTCAGCGGAAAGGTCTTTGCCTCGTGATAACCGTTAGCCAACATAATCTCTGCTACCTTTTCTTTAAAAGAAACAAAATCTCCCTTACTTCCGATCATTCCACTTAGATTTGGGAAAGCAGACTGTATTTTTGAATAGCCGTAAACTCTACCAACCTCTTCAACAAGATCAATTTCTTGTGTAATATCTGGCCTTTTTGTTGGAATAGAAACCTTCCATTCCTCATCTATTATATCCCGAGGTAAATCCATCACCTTAATTTTTTCTTCCATTGATTTCTGGTTTGAACTTTTTTCCACTATTGTGAAATAAAAATCTAATTTTTTTAATATTTGTTCAATTTCTTTTTCTGCTAATTCTTTTCCCAATCTATTGTTTATATAACTCTTTTTAATTAATATTTCTTTATTTTTTATAGGTTCTGGATAAATATCCGTTGTAGGTCCGTCTACTTTTCCCCCTGCCAATTCGTTAATCAATTTAATTAATCTACCCATTACCATCTCACTATCGTTTGGATCAACTCCTCTTTCAAAACGGTACGAAGAATCAGAGGTTATCTTATGGTAAGTGGAAGACTTTCTTATATTAACAGGATCAAAATGCGCAACTTCTAGTAAGATATCTTTCGTATTTTCATTGATCCCACTTAATTCTCCACCCATTATGCCTCCAAGTGCAATTATGTTATCACCGTCGGTTATAAGTGTTTCTGCTCCTTCCATGGTGTACTCTTTACCATCCAAAAGCAGTATTTTTTCGCCTTTTTTGGCTTTTCTAACAACTATTTGATCCCCTATAAGATCTAAATCAAATGCATGGATGGGGTGACCTGTCTCTAACATTACATAGTTCGTTATATCTACAATATTGTTTATACTTCTTATTCCTGATCTTCCCAATCTTTTAACAAGCCACATGGGGGAGGGACCAATTTTAACATTTTTTACAACTGTTGCCATATATCGATTACATTTTTCATATTCTATTCTTACGGGAAACCCCTCACCTTTACTAATTTTTATATACTCAGGTAATTTAAATCCTACACCACAATCTATCGTTTCTAACTCTTTTGCAACACCTAAATAAGAAAGTAAATCAGGCCTATTGGGGAGTATCTCTATCTCTAAAATTTGATCGTATACATCAAAAAATTTAACAAAATCCGTTCCATTCGCAACGTCATCTACTATTCTATAAACTTTATCCGCATCATTAGATATACCTAATTCTTTCAAAGAACACATCATTCCTTGAGAAATTACTCCCTTAAACTCTCGTTCTTCTATTTTTAAATTATTTGCTAAAGTCGCCCCAGGAAGTGCCACCGGAACTTTTTCACCAACCTTAACTGTAAGATCCCCAGTGACTATATTTTTTATACCTTTCCCTAAATCTATCTTACATACTACTAAATTATCAGCATTTTCAAGCGGAGCTATTTCCTGAATCTCTCCAACTATGATATTATTAAGATTACTCCCGACTTTTTCAAAACCTTCTACATCCGACGAGTGAAGTTTTATCTCTTTTACCAATTCTTCGATATTTTTTGTGACTTTTATATAATCTTCAAGCCAATTTAAGGATACTTTCATCGTTACCTCCCTCTAAAATTTTGCTTGCCTATGCCGTATTGTTGATTATAAAGTTTCTATAAATCTAATGTCATTTTTATAAAATTCTCTTATATCTGGAATGTTATATTTCAACATCGCCACTCTTTCAATCCCCATTCCAAAAGCAAAGCCTTGCCATACTTTCGGATCGTAATTAACGCTTTGAAAAACGTTAGGATGAACTAGACCGGCTCCCAATATTTCTATCCAACCGGTATTTTTACAAACACTACACCCTTTTCCTCCACAAAAGATACAACTGATATCTACCTCAAAACTTGGTTCAGTAAAAGGGAAATAACTCGGACGCAACAATACCGAAACTTTATTCCCGAAAAATTTTTGTGCAAAAACTTCAAGATACATTTTTAAATGTGAAACGGAAACATTTTTATCAACATACAGCCCTTCTACTTGATGAAAAACAGGGGAATGGGTGGCGTCTAATTCATCTTTTCTGTATACCCTTCCGGGAGATATTATAGCCAACGGAGGCTTACTTTTCAACATCGTTCTCACTTGAACGGGAGAGGTATGGGTCCTTAAAAGCTTTTCTTTGTCCAAAGATAAATAAAAAGTATCCTGCATTTCTCTGGCAGGATGCCATTCAGGGGTATTAAGCGCATCAAAATTATACCAAGAATTCTCTATCTCTGGACCTTCAGCTATCGAAAAACCCATTCCGATGAATATTTCTTCTATTTCTTTTCTTGTTTTTGTGATTAAATTTTCTTTTCCAATCTTTCTACGGGCTCCGGGAATTGTAATATCAACCCAGTTTTTTTTCTCCTTTTCTTCCCTTTCTTTTTCTTTCAATTCATTTAACTTTTTATCAAAAATGGTTTCTAATTCTTCTTTTAATTCATTCACAGTTTTACCATATTGTTTTTTTAATGCTACGTCATCGATATCTTTAAGATTGTTCATTAGAGATTTGATCAAACCTTTTTTACCTAAATATTTAGATTTAAGATTTTGAAATTCCTGTATTTCTTTTACTTCTATTAGTTCTCTTTTTAAAGTGCCTATGATTTCATCTCTGTCTATTGTTAAAGACATCAAAATCCTCCTAAATTTTAAAAATTTAACTTTGGAAAATTGTTTTTTTCTAAAATATCAATCGAAAAATTCTTTTGATCCATACACAATAGATTCTCCCAACATATTAACTACCCTATCAGTGGTTGCTTGCAATAGTTCCACAGAATCACTTACTACCAATATACTACAGTCCTTTTTATAATAAGAAATGATCGTTGAAATGTCAGAAAGCTCAGCGTAGTTAATATCACATTTTCTCGCTCCTATAAATATCAAATGACGTCGTTTAGGTTTGTTTTTTAGTATGTTGTATATACTATCTTGCCAAATTTGAGGTACCACTATATGTGTAAAGGATCTTCCTACCCAATTCATTCCGTTGGCCAGAAAACCATTTATTTTAACTTCTTTTGCATACTTTTCAGGTTCAGAAATTAACTTAAAGAAATATGACGTCATTAATTCGGTCTCAGTGGTATATAAACCTAACGAAATACCTTTTTCCAACTTAATTTCTGGAAAGGTGAGAGAAGGTTGTACAATATCCAAAATAAGGCTATTTGAAACTCCTCCCTCAATCACCTTGCACACCTCTTTTTAACATTATTCTGATCTCTTCGATTATTCTCTTAGTATCTATCTTTTTAATTTTACCTGCGTCAATAGTAGAAAAAGTATCTTTAGTTAGATACATCAATGGTTTTAAATTCTCTAATGATCCCTCATTTTCATGGACAGCCACAACTTTTCCAACAACAAACTCATGGTCTCCTGTAGTAAAGGAATTTTCTAAAGTACATTCCATTGAAAAATAACCATCTTCGATATAGGGAGCTTTTACAAATTCAGAATCTTTCATCTTAACTCCGACTGCCAAGAGTTTATCACCTTCTCTTGCGGAAATCCGCCCAAGTTTTACAGATAATTCTGCTTTCTCATATGGTAAAAATGTAACTGTAAATTCTTTTTCTTTAATTAACATTGGATAAGTATATCTTTGTTTTTTAATAGCAAATCCAAACAAGGGTGGGTTTGCAGAAAGCGGAGTATTCCAAGCTACCGTCATTGAATTGATAAAAGATCCACTTTTAACTGTGATCAAGCACACCGGCATAACCATATTTTTGCTGAATTGATTGATACTCATATTTACCCCTCCAAAAGAAAATTATACCATAACAATAGAAAAATCTGACATTTTCATTGACAATTTGGAAGAAAAAGTTATAATATAATTATCAATTTCCGATATCGAAATTAGATATATATGGAGGGAATAATTTTGATTGAATTTCAAAACGTTTCAAAAAAGTTCCAAGGTAAATACGTTCTAAGAAATTTTAATCTCAAAGTCCAAGAGGGGAGTAAAACCCTTATCTTTGGAAAATCCGGAATTGGAAAAACCACCATTTTTAGATTACTTTTAGGATTCATGAAACCAGATGAAGGACAATTACTATACAAAAATGAACGATTGAATGGTAAAAATATATGGGTTTTAAGAAAAGAGACCGTGTACATAGGGCAGGAACTAGATGTTGTTGACGGGACGGTAAGAGAAATAATTCGTAATATATTGAGTTATAAAATAAACCTTAAAGCACCTTTTGAAGAATCAAAATTAATAGAATTATTTGATTTTTTTGAACTAGAAGCAAATATTTTAGATAAAGACTTCCAAGCTCTTTCGGGTGGTGAAAAGCAGAGAGTTTTGATATCTATCTTTACACTTTTAAATAAAAAGATATACTTACTAGATGAGAGTACCTCTTCACTGGATAGAGAAATGAAAAATAAAGTTATAAAATATTTATTATCAAAAAAAGAATGGACTTTGATAGCAATATCTCATGATCAAGAATGGCTGAATAATGAAGGTTTAAATATAATAGAAATGGGGGGAAATTAAAATGGAACCTACAACTGATCTTTCTTTATTTTCACTTGCAATGGCTTATTTATTAATATTTTTCCCTGTTATTTTGAGTTATATTTTTAATTTGAAAATAAGCCGAGATGCCGTAATTTCAACGATCAGAATGAGCGTCCAACTTTTTATCATGTCTTTAATTTTAGCCTATCTTTTTCAATTTGATCATACATGGTTAAATATAGGCTGGTTATTTTTTATGATCTCCTTTGCCGCATTTCGAGTGATTGGTAGCAGCGGTTTAAATTTTAAAAGGTTTGTTTGGCCGGTATTTTTTGCTCTTACAATTTCTAATTTTATTGTACTTTTTTATTTTGATTTTGTAATTTTAAGGCTAGATAATATTTTCACTGCGAGATATTTCGTTGTAATAGGTGGTATGCTTTTAGGCAACGCTTTAACAGGAGATATTATTGGAATAAGTAATTTTTACAAAGATATACAAAGAAATAAGCAGAGATATTTTTTTGCCTTGGGAAATGGAGCTACCGTTTATGAAGCCACACTTCCATACTTAAGGAGTGCGTTGATATCTGCTCTCAGACCAACCATAGCAAACATGGCTACAGTTGGAATTGTGTATCTACCAGGAATGATGACCGGCCAGATTTTGGGAGGTGCATCTCCAGAAACAGCGATAAAATATCAAATTGCTATTTATGTATCTATTTTAACATCTGTCTCTCTTACTATAACACTAACAATATTATTCACAATGAAAAGTAGCTTCGATGAGTATGGGATACTTCGAGAAGATATATTTAAAAAATAAAAAAAGAAGGTGTTCTAAAACGAAAAAAACGGCTATGGGTTTTATAGTTGTTATGGGAATTGTAAGTTTATTCGCAGATATCACCCACGAAGGGGCAAGAAGTTTAATCGGTCCGTATTTAGGTTTATTAGGAGCAAGTGCAACAGCGGTGGGAATCATTTCTGGTTTAGGTGAGTTCATAGGTTATGGTTTGAGGTTGTTAACGGGTTATTTAAGTGATAAAACTCGTAGATATTGGCTCTTCACTTTTTTAGGCTATGGAATGGATCTATTTTCTGTTCCTTTATTAGCTCTTGCAGGAAGATGGGAAATAGCAGCTATGCTGATAATTATGGAAAGAACAGGAAAAGCTATAAGAAAGCCTTCGAAAGATACACTTATGTCATACGCAGCACGAAATGTGGGAAGTGGTAAAGGATTTGCCATAGCAGAGGTACTCGATCAAATTGGAGCTGTCTCAGGACCTGTAATTTTAAGTTTAATCCTATTATTCAAGTCAGGCGATGAGTTAACAAACTACCGATTAGCATTTGCAATATTGTTGATACCTGCATTGATTACCCTAGTTTTGTTGTCGATTAGTAGATTGAATTTTCCCCAACCCAAGAAGTTTGAAGTAAAAGAGGATAAGATCAACTTTGAGGGAATATCAAAATCGTACTGGTTGTACTTAGTAGCCATCTCCTTAATTGCTGCAGGTTTTGCGGATTTTCCTTTGTTGGCTTTCCATTTTCAAAGAATTGATATTTTCAATTCAACCATGATACCTTTTATGTATGCGATAGCTATGGGCGTTGATGCGGTTTCTGCATTGATCTTTGGTTTGTTTTATGACAAAGTTGGAGTCACCAGTCTTATAATCGCCTCTAGTCTTTCGATATTTTTTTCTCCCTTTTCATTTTTATCTAACTCTTCATTGTTAGTGATCTTAGGGGTTATTTTGTGGGGAGTCGGAATGGGAGCCCAAGAATCCATTTTAAAATCTGTAGTAGCTGATATCGTGACCCCTGAGAAAAGAGGTACAGCCTATGGCTTTTTTAACGCTATCTTTGGCCTTTTTTGGTTCATAGGCAGTGCGTTTATGGGGATCTTGTACGATCATACAGTCGTAAGTTTGGTTGTCTTTTCCATGATAATAGAAAGTGCAGCTGTTTTCACTCTTTTCCTGTTCAAATTTAAACTTGTTAACACTCTAAATAAAAATGAAAGGGGGTAAATACTCATAGAAGAATCAAAAGATCATATTAAAACGAATAAATATTTAAATAAAATTTTAAATGGTTTAATTCAAATACACATATTGCACCATGCACAAAAAACACCTATCTATGGAAGTTGGATGATTTCTGAGTTAAAAAGGCACGGTTACAATATAAGTCCCGGTACTTTGTATCCATTACTACACAAGATGGAAAAAGAAAATCTTCTGGCTAAAAGGATTGAAATAGTAGAAGGTAAAAAAAGGATATATTACTCTATTACGAGCCAAGGAGAAAACCTATTAAAGAAACTAAGAGGAAAAGTAAAAGAACTATTTCATGAAATCATATAAAAAGAAAAGTTGGAGTTTGTCCTTACATTCTCATTTAAAAAGTTATGATATAATTAAAAAACATAGAAAAAGGAACGGGGAAAAATCGAAAGAGGGAGGGCAAAATTGTGAATTTAGAGGAGTATGTTTTAAATAAGGCAAGAAAGGCTAAAGATACTTCAAGAAGCTTTAGTTCAACTTCTGATACGGACAAGATCAAAATTCTTAACTGTATTTCAGAAGAGTTAATCGCAAATAAAAACTATATAATATCAGAAAATCAAAAAGATGTTGAAGCAGCTAAAGACACAGGAATGTCAAACAGCCTTTTAGATAGGTTGTTACTTAACGATGAAAGAGTCAGCAAAATGGCTAAAGGTGTGCAAAAAGTGGCTCAACTTCAAAGTAGCGTTGGCAACATCTCTGAGATGTGGAAAAGGCCAAATGGATTGATGATTGGAAAGATGGTAGTTCCATTAGGTGTAATCGCTATTATATATGAAAGTAGGCCAAATGTAACGGTGGATGCAGCGGCTTTATGTATAAAATCCGGTAACTGTGTGGTATTAAGAGGCGGTTCTGAAGCGATCCATTCTAACAACGCCTTGGTAAAGATTATCCATCAAGCTATTGAAAGAGCTGGTTTTTCAAAGGATATAGTGCAGTTCATTGAGGTAACAGATAGAAAAGCTGTTGATGAATTGATGAAGTTGTACGAATACATCGATGTGCTGATACCTCGAGGCGGTCCATCTTTAATTAAAAATACCGTTGAAAATTCTATGATCCCTGTTATACAAACGGGGGCGGGGAACTGTCACGTGTATGTTGATAAACAAGCAAATCTTGAAAAGGCACTTAAAATCGTTGAAAACGCTAAAACCAGTAGGCCTTCTGTCTGTAACGCAGCAGAAAAATTATTGATCCACAAAGATATCGCAAAAGAGTTTCTACCAAAAATATACTCAATCTTTGAAAAGAAAGTAGAATTGAGAGGTTGTGAAAAAACCTTGAAAATAATACCTAAAATGAAACCGGCACAAGACGATGATTGGTCAACTGAATATTTGGATTATATAATGGCCGTTAAAATAGTTGATAGTACTGAAGAAGCTATAAACCATATAAACAAGTACAGTACAAAGCATTCCGAAGCGATAATCACTGAGAATTATACAACCGCTCAAAAATTCCTAAACGAAATAGACTCTGCAGCTGTTTACGTCAATGCTTCCACGAGATTTACCGATGGCGAAGAGTTCGGTTTCGGTGCGGAAATGGGAATAAGCACACAAAAATTGCATGTCAGAGGGCCTATTGGAATCAATGAGTTAACAACCACCAAATACATTATCTTGGGAAACGGGCAGGTCAGATAGTATGGATAAAAAGCTATGTGTAATAGGATTGGGAAAAATGGGAAGCACCTTAATAAAAGGTTTAATTCAAACTAAAACACTTAAAAGAGAACAAATAATAGGAACAGATCTCTTTGAATACGATTCTGAAAGAAATTCTAATTACTGTGACATAAAAACCATGACTGATAACGCAAAAGCTGTGAAAGAATCCGACATCGTTCTTTTAGCTGTGAAACCGCAAGTAATAGACAAAGTATTGAAGGAAATAGGCCCCTCTTGTGAAGATAAGATAGTTATATCAATAGCTGCAGGAGTAAGTCTGCACCATTTGGATAAATCTTTACCAAATTCATCAAAGATAATTAGAGCAATGCCCAATACTCCTATTTTAGTTGGTGAAGGCGTTATTGCTATAAGTAAAAAGAATAACGTTGAAGAAAATGATTTGAGAACGGTTATGGAGATTTTGGAAAGTGTTGGAAAAGTATATTTGGTTGAAGAAGATATGATGGACTCGATAACTGCTTTAAGTGGGAGCGGACCTGCATATGCCTATATAATGATAGAGGCTTTATCCGACGGTGGTGTCCTGATGGGTTTGCCTAGAGAGCTTTCTACTGAATTTGCGGCAAGAACTTTACTCGGGGCTTCAAGAATGGTTTTAGAAACACAAAAACATCCCGGAGAGTTAAAAGATATGGTTACTTCCCCAGGAGGCACAGCAATAAAAGGAATAGAAGTTTTAGAATCTCGTGGTTTAAGAGGTATCCTTATGGACGCAGTAAAAGAAGCAACTATAAGGTCGAAAGAACTGAATTCACAAAGAGGTGTTGATATTGATTGAAAGGTACTCTCTTTCTCCAATTAAAGACATTTGGACTTTAGATGCTCAGTATAAGAGATGGCTTGAAGTAGAAGTAGCTGTAATAGAAGCCTTCGAAGAACTGAATCTTGCTCCCAAAGGTACATCCAGAAATATTCGACAAAAAGCAAAATTAGACGTTCAAAAAATATTAGATACAGAAAAAATAGTGGATCATGACGTCATAGCCTTTATAAAAGTCGTAACTGAAGATATGGGAGATGAGGCAAGATACTTTCACAAGGGCCTGACATCATCAGATATTGTCGATACAGCTTTATCGTTAGCTATAAAAAGAGCAGGAGAGGTTATTCTTGATGAGCTAACTAAATATATAGCTAATCTGAAAAAAATGGCTGTTGATCATAAGTATACTATTATAGTTGGAAGAACCCATGGGGTACACGCCGAACCAACGTCTTTTGGATTAAAAATTTTAGGATTTGTCGCAGAAGAAGAAAGAAACAAAGAAAGGTTAGAAAAGGCTATAGATAACATTTCTCAAGGTAAACTCAGCGGAGCCGTTGGAAATTATGCTAACATAGAACCAAAAGTAGAGGAAATCGCTTTGAAAAAACTCAACCTCAGACCTTGTAAAGTATCTACTCAAGTTTTGCCAAGGGATCTTCATGCTGAATTTTTCAGCGCTTTAGCTATGATAGGAAGCAGTATAGAAAGACTTGCTATAGAAATCAGGCACTTTCAAAAAACAGAGGTCCTGGAAGTAGAAGAACCTTTTAAAAAAGGGCAACGGGGTTCTTCAGCGATGCCCCATAAGAAAAACCCCATATTGTGTGAAAGGTTGACGGGGATGTCAAGAATGCTAAGATCTTATCTATCTTCTGCTTATGAGAATATCTCCTTGTGGCACGAAAGAGATATTTCTCATTCCTCTGTAGAAAGAGTGTTTATACCGGATGCAACCATGCTTACTTACTATATGTTGAATAAAGCAAATTACCTAGTTCATAATTTAGTGGTTCACAAAGATAGAATGAAAGAAAACATAGAAAAATCTTATAATTTAATTTATTCTCAAAGGGTTTTGTTGAAGTTAGTTGAATTAGGGGTAAGCAGGGAAGAAGCTTACAAAATAGTTCAAGAAAACGCTATGAAAGCTTGGAATGAAAGACGTGATTTTAAAGCTATTTTATTGGAAGATAAAAGAGTAAGGGAAAAATTATCAGGGAAAGAAACACTTGAAGATATCTTCTCGCCTGATTATTATCTAAAAAATGTAAATGAGATTTATGAAAGGTTTAATTTATCTTGAATGGAGGCATAAACCATGAAACTTACTTTAAGTGATTTTAAAATTAAAATCCCCGACATAAACATCGATAACACCTCAGAAATTAAAATTGGTTCTTATCAAGATTACACCATACAAACGGATGCATGTGAAATACTGCAATTTGCCTTGGAAAGCAGCAACGATTCAAACAACGTTTTCGTAGTTGGTCCAAATCGTAGCGGTAGAAGAGATATGACGCGGAAGATAATAGAAAAAATATCTTTATCTCAAAGAGCCCCTCAAGATCTTATGTATGTTTTTAATTTCAAGGAAGAAAAGAAACCCAAGCTGTTGAAACTGCCCGCAGGAGAAGCTAAAAATTTCAAATCTGAATTACAATCTATTATTAATTCGTCTGTACAAGTTTTAAATAAGACTATGCAAACAGAAGAATTTCAACAAAGGTTAAGCTCATTAGAAAAAGATTACAATGAACAGAGGGAAAAATTATGGTCTGATCTAAGAAAACAGGCTCAAGCTCTTGGTTTTATACTTGAGGCTTCTGAAAAAGGTATAGTGAGTGTTCCAGTGTACAATGGCAAAAAAATAAGCAGTTCTGAGTTTGAAAACCTTCCAGAAGAGATAAAAGAGTACTTTCGAAAAAATTCAGAGAAGTTGAGAGAATTAATTGAAAAAACTATGGTAAAGATCACGGAGATGGATAAAGAATACTGGGAAGAAGTCAAAAACTTACGACGTTATTGGGCTGCATTTAGCTTAACTAAGCTTTTTGAGCCCCTTGAAAAGAAATATCTTAAATATTCGGATGTTTTTGAATACCTTCAAAACTTAAAAGAAGACATAGCTTCTCACCTATCCCAATTAACTTCCGAAAATCAAAACCTAATAACTTATCTTAAAGAAAAAAGATACAACGTCAACATTGTAGTGGATAATTCTTATCTACAAGGCGCTCCTGTCATAGAAGAAGACAATCCTACTTTTTCCAATTTGGTTGGTAGAATAGAGTATTATTCACAAATGGGACTCCTTCAAACTGATTTTACAATGATAAAATCGGGAGCTTTTCACAGGGCAAACGGTGGTTATCTAATAATGGAAGCAGAAAAAGTTTTAAAAAAACCTTACGCTTGGGAGGTAATTAAGAGAGTTTTAGCGGAAAAAGAAGTGAAAATTGAAAATATTCAGACCGCTGAAGGCTATTCGAGTTTTGAAAGTTTGGAACCAGAACCGTTATCTTTAGCCGTTAAAGTGATACTTATTGGAGAAGAATGGGTGTACGATTTATTAAGACTTTACGATAGTGAATTTGAAAAACTTTTCCCTATAAAATCACAATTTGACTATGAGACAGATTTAAATAACGATAATTTGAATAGATTTTTAGCCTTCTTAAGCAACACAGTTGAAGAAAACGATATCTCACATTTTACAAAAGATGCGATTAAGGAGATTATCAAGTACAGTTGTAGGTTGAATGGAAACAACAAAAGGTTCTCTTTAAAATTGGGAGAAATTAAAAATCTACTAATTGACTCTTTCAATATTTCTCAAAAAAATGGAACATCCCCATACATAACCTCCAAAGATATAAAAGACACTATAAAGTTTAGAGAAAAGATGTTTTCATTTCATAAGAAAAAATTATTCAATGCAATAAAAGAGAAAAAGATTGACATAAGGATTGAAGGCTCTGAAATTGGACAAATTAATGGATTAACTGTTTTGGATACAGGAGATTTCACCTTTGGCCATCCAGTCAAGATAACAGCAAAAAGTTACAGATCCTCTTCTGAAAAAATCATAAACATCCACAGAGATATCGATTTAAGCGGAAAAATATACAAAAAATCCTCATTGATAATAGAAAACTATTTCAAACACAAATTTTCTTCTTTCATAGAAACAGGCTTCGGTGTTTCTTTAAATTTCGAACAAGTTTATACCCTCATCGAAGGAGATAGCGCTACAATAGCAGAAACGCTGGCTTTAATGTCTTCTATAGCTAACATTCCATTGAAACAAAATATTGCCATTACCGGATCTATGAATCAAAACGGAGAAGTTTTACCGGTTGGAGGAATAATCGAGAAAATAGAAGGATTTTACGATGCCTGTAAAAATCTTAATTTTACAGGAGACCAAGGGGTGATTATTCCAAGTAAGAATATCGATAATATCGTATTGAAAGACGAAATAAACGAAGATATACAAAATGGGAAGTTCCATATTTGGGCTATTGATAATATAGACGAAGGGATCGAACTAATGACAGGCTACAAAGCAGGAATACCAAACGAAAAGGGAGAATATGAAGAAGGTACATTTTATTACTATGTGAGTGAAAACCTCAAGAAATTATCAAAAGAAGAGAAAAAAGGAAAAAACGAAGAAGAAAACAAATAACTGTCCACTTTTAAAACCCCCATCATATATATTGATGGGTGTTTTTAATTATAAACCATAAATTGCAGAAAACTTCTCTTGGCTTTGTCAGCTGAGAGAGCTCCCCACCCATTTTAAACTTTATCCTTAAATCCCTTTAATTTGGCATCGTTAATACTACAGCCTCTTGTGTTATCCTTTTCCCAGCTACTACTGTGAAGAAAAATAAAAATATCCCTCCTAACAGTATCCATAACAGTATGTCATTGAACTCTTCTGTCACAGGAGACTTTCTCTACACACCCCATAAATTGATAACAGCTTCTTTGTTTTCTTTCCCAAACCCCCTAGTATTTTATTCCATCATGCTTCCTTTTCTCTTTTAACTTTTTAATTATTTAAAAAGTTTCCCATTTACATATTTTTTGTGGGAGAGAAGACTCAAAGAAATATCTCTTAAGGTCTCTGTGATTGTATATGTAGAGGATATTTTTCCCATCGGCATTTACATTTTCATCAAAGGCAAACTTCGGATAGTAAAGCAAATTTGGACTATTTATATACAATCTTATATTCAAATCTTCATCTAATACGAATATTTCCACTTCACTTTGAATCTATGATATACACTAAGCCGTTCTCTGACAAAAGATACACATTACCTTTTCGGCTAACTATATCCAATATTTCGCTTTCATTGTCAAGCAAATTAACAATAAAGCTTTCATCAAATTCTAAACTTACTGAAAAAGTGAAGGTGATAGAAATCGAAATAAACACTATCAAAAATTGCCCTCTCAACATTTTCATTTTTTTCCTTCCTTTCTTTATATTTCATACAAAAATGAATTTCTTATATGGAAGAGAAAAATTTCCTCTTCCCCTATAATAATAAATTACTTATCTTCCTTTCAACAAACGTATACCATAGTAGCTAAACTAATCAGCATAAGTACGGACCAACCTCCTAATAAGCAACCACTACAAATAAAACACCCCGCACACTCAGCGCCTTCTAAGGTGTATTCAGGGTTCAGATTATTCATATTTTCATTCTCCTCCTAGTACAAGGTTTTTTAATTGCCTTCAAATATACATTGATAAAGTATTACAGAGATCGGTCAAAAAAACTTATGTTAAAATTATTTACGATGTTTTTTATCGGATATGATGCCTTTGTCTTTCTTTTGGTTATTATAAGAGGGTTATGATATAATAAACTCTAGAATAAAATATAAAAGCTTCAAGAGTTATTAACATTCCAAAGAAAGGGTTTTTGAAGTAAATTTTATTTCATATTTTTGTTGCTATTGGGTAAAGGAAAAAGAGGTATATAAATGAACATTAAACTATTGGTTGAAATTGTGAATAAAGGACAGTTCATAAGACCGATTTTGAATTATGTTATTCATTACTTAGAAAGTGATAGACCAGATAAAAATAAAAGCATTGTCAATTACATAAACGTTTTAAAATTAAAATGGGATGTTAAATACTATGAAGCCCTTGAGATAATAGATGAAGAGATAAAGGGGCTGAAAAAAGGTGGTTTGTATTGTCTTTTAACGAAGAAAGATACGAAGAAGCAGCTCGCTTAAACATTGAAGCATTTAAGGTACTACAATTTAAAAGATATACCCAAAGAATTCACACCGAAAGTACCAAAAGAGATTAATTCATTCGTGAAAAAATACACGTTGAAAAGAAAACCTTCTGCTATTTCTTTTTATGTTTTTGAAGGGGAAGAAAGAGAAGAGTTCATCAAAATTAGCAACAATTTTTAATTGAAAAAACGCCCATGTTGGGCGTCTTTTCAAAGATTAGGTTCTCTTGAAAATAGTGACTAATCAAACTTTCATACAATCAACTGACTTTCTATTATTTCTCTGTAAATGGGAGCATTTTTTAATAACTCTTCATGTACTCCTTCTCCTTTTATCTCTCCATCTTTCAACAGTATCACTTTGTCAGCCTTTCTTATCGTTGACAATCTGTGGGATATTATTATCAAAGTCATCTTGTACTCTTTCAATTCATCGAATATTTCTTCTTCTGTTTGAGAATCTACCCCTGACGTTGCTTCATCCAGTATCAATACCTTTGGTTCCCTTATCAATGCTCTTGCTATCGCTACTCTCTGCCTTTGCCCATCCGATAACTTACTTCCTCTTTCTCCAACTACTGTGTCGTATCCTTCATCTAAAAGTCCTATGAATTTATCTACCTTAGCTTTCTTTACCGCTTTCATGAATTCCTCTTCAGTGAATTCATCATCCAACATTATGTTTTCTTTGATCGTCATGTTGAATAAATAATCATCTTGCCTAACAATGATAATATTTTTTCTTAATTGCTTCAGATTATATTTTTTAACATCTATACCATTGATCATAACTTTTCCTGTAGTAGGTTCGTAAAATCTTGGGATTAGATTGACAAAAGAGGATTTGCCTGCACCACTTGTTCCAACAATTGCGACCTTTTCTTTTGTTCCAATGGTTAAATTTATATCATGCAGGACGGTGTTGTCTTTATATTTAAAACAAATGTTTTCAAAGGTAATAGGGTAATCATTGTTAGGAAAAGGTTCTTCTTCTCTCATTTTTTCTTCTGGGAAATTATGTATTTCAAAGATACGTTCTGAAATTTGTCGGACTCTTTGCATTTGGATATAGAAACTGCTAAGATTTCTTATAGGAGTAAATATCCAACCCAGGTAAGCATAAAACCCCATTAGGGTTCCAAGGGTAGCTTTTCCTTTTAATATTAGATACGCACCACAACCCAGTATCAAAACAGGGATCAATTCATATATAAAAGACATAAAATCCTCAGCAGATTGATTAAACATATTCAGTCTGTTTTTTCTCTCAACCCAAATCCATGATATTTTCGAGAATTGTTTTGAAAAAAATTTTTCTTTACAAAAAGATTTTATTGACACAAGACCTCCTATTTTTTCTCTCAATTCTTCAGTAAGATCACTGTAAGCGATCCTTTCTAACTCAGAACTCTTTTGAAGTTTTTTATCAAATGCTCGAAGTGAAAAATAGTAAAAAGGAACCATAATGAAGGTTATAACAGCAAGTTGCCAATTTAGATATAATAAAACCGAAGAAACAAGGATGAGTTGTATAATATTATAGGTTATTACTGAAATTCCTGCTCCAAGGAAAAAGGAAACTTCCAACGTATCGGAAAGCACTCTTGACATGAAATCACCAATTTTGTTATGCGAAAATTCTTTTATAGGGATCGTTAGTATTTTTTTAAACATGTAAATTTGTTCGTCTCTTGCTGCTAAATTGGTAGATTTATAATAACCATAATTGACAATAAAGGAAATTAACCTTTCAGTTAATATTACGGTTGTAAAAAGGATAACAAATGGTAATATTTGCGAAAATTCATGGTTACCAATGATATCATCAATTAAATATTTGATTAAAAAGGGACTTAGAATAGAAACCAATAACAATAATGGTGTGAGAATCAGAGGGGTTTTCTGATACTTTAAGTATTTTTTAGAGTATTTTAACAATTTTCTCAAACTTTGAACGTTTTCTTTTTTCAATTTTGTACCTCCTGAGATGTAATTTTGGCATATTCTAAAAGCAACTCTTTTACTGTTTGTTTTCGAATTTCGCAATCAGAGAAAGAAGGAACCATATTCCCTTTTAGCAAATAATTTGCGGAGGGACAACCAGAACAATAATTTTCTAAATAACAGTTTTTACATTTATCGTATTTTGCCTTTTCAACTATTTTTTTTTGCTTAAGTGCGAAGTTTTCTAAATTCATTTTTAATTTTTCTATATTTTCTCCAACATTCCCTATCTTGAATTTTTCCATTCCGACTAACATATGACAGGGGTAAATATCTCCAAATGTATCTACTGCATAGCCCTCAATTCCCCCATCACAGAAATATTTACTAGGAACATAACTTAGAACAGTATTTTCAACATGTTTTTTAAACTTATCTATACTATATCTTGGATAAGAAGTTACGTTTTTTACGGATTTTAACATTTTAACATGATATTCATACAATATTTCTATTTCAACGTCTCTTGGCAAAGCCAAAGAAGGATCTTTAGAGATTACAGGAATTACAAAAACCAACGATTCCTTTAATCCTAATTCTTCTTTAAAGTAATTTATTAAATCTGATGGTAATATCCCTTTGTCAAAATGGATCTTTGTATAAGTAACTTCGATTGCATGAGGTTGACCATATTTTTTTAAATAATTGAGATTTCCAATGACAGAGTTATAAGATGGTTTACCATTCTTAAAAGGTCTTAAAATATTTTGAATTTCAGAAGGTCCATCACAGCTAACTGTCAATCGTATTTCTGGATAAACTTGTAATAGTTTTGCAAACTTTCTCACTATTTCTTCAGGTACGCCTAATCCACTTTCTACAAGGAAATCTGGTTTCTTCTGAATAATTTTTTCGGAAAATAATTCTTGTATTAATTTAATTGTGTACTCTATTAGTTCTAAATTTAATAGAGGTTCTCCACCAAAAAACTGAATCATCCCTATATTATCAAAAATTGAAAGAAAAGATTCCAAGCTGTTTTTTACGGCTAGAGGTTTCATAAAAGAAGGGTAACCATATGTTCCTTTTTTAGCATAGCAATAAAGGCAACCTAACAAGCATTTTTGGGATATTAAGAGATTGAGCTGACGTAGGTTCTTACTTTCTTTTTTTAAATTTAAATCTTGAAGTAACTCTATTAGTTCATTTTCTAATTCGGGAGATTTATTTATTTCTCTTATAATGAATTTATTTATTTCTTCTTGATTTTCTATTTCTAGAAGTTTGTTAAAGAATTCTGTATGCTTTTTGTCTAACGAATATGCATTTAAAGTTAATTTATCCCACAAAACAGTGGCTCCGTTTTTTTGGAACAAGGAAAAATCTTGCATCCGCTTTTTTTTTGTGATTATCAAATCGAGTGCTTTGTTCAATTAATTCACATCCTTTCGAGTTTGATTTTCATTAGTTAAACTTATATCATGTATCAAGGATTCCTTTTTTCAAGGAATCCTTGATCTTAATCACCATCTACTTTACTAATCCGCTTTATGTGGCAGGTTGATTACCACAAGAACCGATAAAGCAACCACAAGCGAGGACGTATTTGCTCATAGAGTTTAATTTTATCATTATTCTCCTCCTCCTTTCGAATTAATCTTTTTCTTTCCCTGCAGGGTTGCTTCTTGCCGGCAAATAATTCCTAACTTCGCAATCTTTTCTTTCGAAAACTTATCTAGATACTTTCTTAAATCTTCTAAGCTTTCCCAAGCGTTGTTTTTTGTCTAGAGTAACTGGCCCAAACAAGCATTTACTCTACTTCTTCCACAACATTTACAATCTCAGTCTGTTCTATACCAGATGTACCATTTTCTCATCCATCAGCCCCTCCAAAAACAAATATACCCCCTAACACCAGTACACTGATCAACAAAACAACAAAAAATTTCTTCATCCTCTTTCACCCCCTTGAATTATTCTTTTAATTTAAAACTAATATCTCAAATAATCCAACCCTTCACTTTAATCATACACTTTCCCATATGGTTTTCAAGTGTTTTTTTAATTGTCTTCAAATATACATTGATAAAGTATTACAGAGATCGGTCAGAAAAAGCTTATGTTAAAACCAAACTCGATAATTTTTGTTATCTTTAAATTACTTATATTCTCTTTTTCTTTTTTTATCTGTATTATGGTACAATTGTGTTTGAATGATTTCGATCTATTTTTAGAAAAATTTCTAAGTTGAATTAAAGTAAACGAATATTCCATTATTATAACGCTGTGTAAATATTTTTTGAGGATAAGGAGGTTCATAGAATGAATCTTCGATCTTTGGTTGAAATTGTGAATAAAGGACAGTTCATAAGACCAATTTTGAATTATGTTATTCATTACTTAGAAAGTGATAGACCAGATAAAAATAAAAGCATTGTCAATTACATAAACGTTTTGAAATTAAAATGGGATGTTAAATACGATGAAGCCCTTGAGATAATAGATGAAGAGATAAAGGGGCTGAAAAAAGGTGGTTTGTATTATCTTTTAACGAAGAAAGATACGAAAAAGCAGCTCGCTTAAACATTGAAGCATTTAAGGTACTATGATTTAAAGGATATACCAAAAGAATTCACACCGAAAGTACCAAAAGAGATTGATCCATTCGTGAAAAAATACACGTTGAAAAGAAAACCATCTGCTGTTTCTTTTTATGTTTTTGAAGTGGAAAGAAGAGAAGTGTTCATCAAAATTAGCAACAATTTTTAATTGAAAAACGCCCATGTTGGGCGCCTTTTCAAAATCATTTCAATAACTCTTTTAGTTCTTCTATGGTTATTTCTAACAAGTTATCCCCTATGTAATCTATCGTTTTTTAGCCTGCTCTTCTTATCTTATCTTTTATTTCTTCAGTTAATTGGTTACCGAATCTTTTGCTTAAATTTTTTATAATGAATTCTATAAATCTTTTCCTTTCTTCAAGTTTACCTTCACTCTTAGCTTTTTCTCTGTCTCTTTTTGCTATCTCTTCTAATGTGTCAAACCTACTTGGACCTCCATTTCTTCTAGCTCTTTGTACCTTTCTATCTCTTTGTATCCAGCCTTTCACATCCGTTAGCTATGCCTACTTATAGACATAAATACATTCCAACCAATATCTTATTTAAATGGCAATTAATTATGATACAACTTTAACTCCAGACTAATTAACCTCTATTTTCGGGAAAGAATCGGGCTCACTTTTTCTTAATCTAAAACTGCATCTGGATTATTTTCTTCTAGGTTCATTACTACTTTATTAAATAGCATTAAAACACAATGAAAACAAGCATTAATTTCACTAATTTGATTCCTCAACATTCTCAATCACTTCTCTCACAGCTCTTATTGCAGTACCAATTTTGATTAATAGAGTAATAGTAATAATGCTTCCTATAAAGGCTAACAACCAATTGTAGCGAAAACCTATTTGATCTGCGATATAACCACTTACCAAAGGGATAGTGAAACCAAACAAGGATCCAGCAGCAGAAATAGCTGAAATATAAGATGCTCTCCTCTCACTTGGAATGAGATCATGAACCCATACTGAACTAGCGCTCATATCTATGCCCAATCCCAATTCGATTAAACAGGCTCCTATGTAGAAAGCAACAATTGAAGTGTGAGAAGCGATTGTAATAGAACCAATTGCAATTAAACCTTGCCCCATTATTGATACTTTCACACCTTCAAAACGCTTTAGAAGTATGCCTGCTAAACTATTTCCCATGGCTAAAACTACAAGAAAAATGGCCATTGTAAAACCTAAGTATGCAGTAGGCAATTTAAGCTCTTTGACCATATATAATTGCCATATCATTACAAAGGTCTGGAAAGCAATTCTTCCTGTCATAGAGTAAATCAAAATTAATCTCATCGTGGTACTTTTAAAAATATCAATTGTGTTTCGAACAAGGGCTTTCCTAAATGAAATTGCCCTATCTCCGTAATTTTCATTTAAAATGAAAATAAGAATGATGGATGTCCCAAGGGCCATTATACCAGCAACCAATAAGGGAAAATCTGGACGACCAATTGCAAGAACAGAGGACAGTAAAGCCACAATGGCACCGAATATTAGTGAAATTGCATTTGCATTAGGAAACACTTTCGCTTTTAAATGCGATCGACCTTCTTTAGTAATTTCATCTACAAACCAAGCTCCTGGAGTACCACTAATCAACGATACGCCGATTGCCCACAATAAAATACTCAAGATAAAAGTGAATAGATTACTTGCTTGGAAAAATACCAGTAAACCGATGGACCATATAAAAAATCCTAACACTAACGATCTTTTCCGACCGTATTTATCAGCAATGTTTCCAGTTGGAAAGTCAAATATACTTAATGCTATTGAAGAAATCGCTAATACCTGTCCGATTTGAAATGAAGTTAATCCCCTTATACCCATATGAGCAACATAGACAGTCCCAAATAATTTATCAATACCCTCATAAAGCATAATAATAAAATAATATTTCATTATTGTAGAACCAGATTTCATTGATTTACCAAAACGCCCCATAGGTCAGACCCTCCAGTTTTCATAAGATTATTGCCTTTAAAAACTCTAAAATCTAATATATGGGGTCTCTTTTCCCTCACTTCCCACCCCTTATGACCTCTATCCTTAAACCTCTTTACAAAGTATGTCGTTGAACTGTTCTTCACGGGAGACTTTCTCTACGCTCCCCATAAATTAATGACAGCTTCTTTGTTCTCTCTCCCAAAGAAGGATAGAATCCAAAAAATAACTACGCCGATAATTGACATAATCCAAAGAACCGTATACGCCCAATCTATAAAAAATATAAGAAAAGAAAAAAGATAAAAAGGTAATGTTACAAAACCTAAAAGCTTATTGAAAAAGGTATTTGAAGAAAGCAACGAAATCTCGCCTTCTCTTTGTATCCCCCAAGCCCCAGTAGATGCAAATAAAGAAAGGATCAAAACTGAGCCCAAATTCGAAAATCCAGCTTCATAACCGAATGTCTTTAAGATTATTATTGATACTAAGAACGTAAAAATTGATAAAATCATTCCAATAATAGCTGAAAACAAAATATCCTTAAAGAAAACTTTTTTCAGCGAGAGATGAGTCGATGCGATTGCTTCGAGAAAACCACTCATCATTTCCCTCGTATTTTCACATATCCCAAAAATCATGGTAGTGAATAGTAAAGATACAAAGGGTAATAGAACTTCTAAAGATAGATAAGGATTAACGATTCCAATAAAACATGCCATACCTATCATCATAGCCAGGCTTACAATCAAAGTTTTTATTCCCTTTTTTAAAAAGATGAGATTTTTCCACAATATGGCATCTATTTTTATTTTCATAGTTTTGTTATAGCCACCTTTTCTTTATTTATTTTTCTAATGATTCCTAAGAAGATAATGATCAAAATCGCTGAAACGATCAGTGTTATTATAACCATTAACCTAAGTGAGTAAGTTAAGAAAAAAGCACTCAGATTCAAAAAGAGGACCGCAAATATAAAGACTCCTGAGTTAATAAATGTGGTAACCGTGATGTTTGCAAAGAACCAGTAACAACTCCCCACCAAACCCTCTATACTAAAGACAAAGGGAACCGCTATTGCTAAGATCAGAAGATTATTTATTGAAGGAATTACAATTTCATTATACATTATCCAGGAAATGAATGTTGAAATAAAAAGGATTATCCACCCCAGACAAAGGGAAACAATCGTTATTAAACGTGCCTTAATAAGAAGTATTTTTCTGACTGAATAATGCGTGGCAAGGATACTTTCTAACGATCTATCTGAAATTTCCATAAAAAATATTTTGTTATTTAAGTTAAACCCAACGATTAAAGGAATCAATAGTATTAGATTTGAATAACTTTGCTGAAATTTTTCAATTGATATTAAGGATGAAATAGCTATAAATAAGCCAAGTATTATTGAAAAAAGAAAGGAACCCTTGGATTTTTTTAAAACAGTGAGATCTTTCCATAGGATTGCGTTCATCTTTTCACCCCTTTTAATGCTCTCGTTACAAGGCCTTTTCTAGCTTCTGGTTCGGATTTTAATAGCTTTAAATATAGATCTTCCAACCCTTCTTCTTCTGTTTTCATCTCCTGAACTTTTACACCTGTTTTTGCCAGTACTTCAAATATTCTTCCAGAATCATTCCCTTCGATGTAAATCGTATTACCATCGATTTCTATTTTCATTTCTTTACTTAATTCTTCTACCCAAGGCCCAATTTCTTTTACTTTTACCACTGTTCTTCTGGCACTGAAGCGACTTTTTAATTCTTCATAAGAACCTTGTGCTACCATCTCGCCATGGTTTATAATCGCTATATTCGAACATATCTTTTCTACTTCTTCAAGATCATGTGATGTCAGAAATACTGTCTTTCCTTCCTTTTTGAGAGCAAGAAGCATTTCTCTTATCAACGTTCTTGCTTCAGGATCCAATCCAAGCGTAGGTTCATCGAGAAAAATTAAAGTGGGATCACAGATAAGAGCCCTGGCAAGGGTTAATCTTCTGGACATACCATGGGAATATGTGGCAACGGGTTTATCCTTTACTTTCCACAACCCTGCAAAAGTAAGAAGACTTTCAATCCTTTCTTTCCTTTCACTGGGACTAGAATCTTCATAATATATCCTGTCAAAGAATTCCATATTTTCATATCCCGTAAGGATGTAAGATACACCCAAACTCTCAAGCATGAAGCCTATCTTTTTTCTCTTTTTGTCATATTCCTTTGATGTAACATCAACACCAAATACCTTTATTGTACCTTTAGTTGGTTTTAAAATGTTTAAAATTAGTCTCACCATGGTTGTTTTACCCGCACCATTAGGTCCCAACAATCCAAAAGTTTCTCCTTCTTTAATTGAGATGTTTATATTCTTCAAAGCAGGCTCTTCTTTTCCTCTGTATTCTTTGCAGAGATTTTTTATTTCTATAATATCCATCAAATCCATCTTCCTCCTAACAAAGTGGTCGATACTTGTAAAACTTGCTCCCTGATTTAACGGTCAACTTGCCAACCAATTACTTTTTTTATACTTCTGAATTTTTTGCTTGTTGAAATAATTTTTGCGTTTCTGTGTTTTACAAACTTCTTTTGGGCTCGCCACGCCATTTTTTTCTTATTCTAACATCAATCTTTTACCAAAGATATCTACGAAGTAGATGATTCCTAATATAGCCATTAATCCCAGAAATATCAAAATAAGATTTTGCCAATTTTCTAAAATAATTAACTTTTTCCACAGATTTCCATTCATTCCCACAAAAATTAAGAATAAAAAAAGAAGGATTCTAACTATGAATGGGTTATCAAACGCGAGAAGCCCTATTCCAACTAAACCACTAAGTACCGCCGACCAAATCGGAAAGGTTATCAATACCGTTAAAAGTATTTCAAAATTAGCAATTACTCCCATAGAAAAAATGTTTGTTATATATTGCACAATAATTCCCCATAACATGAATACCTGTGTGAACAATAATACTGCCAACATTTTCCCCAAGAATATTTCTTTTATATTTAAAGGTGATGCCAAAAGGTATGAGATATTTTTATTTTCCTTCTCTTTTTGAAAGCTGATCCAACCAAATGTATAAGGTACGAAAAAAGTAACCGTAAAAGATGAGATAAGAATAGGGTTAAATTTATTTGAACCATCCAAATTAAACACTATTACAAAGATTGTAATAGCCGTCAAAAGCAACAAAAATTGAAATTGTTTCCTTATGAACGTTCGTAACTCTTTTTTAATTAGGGCTCTCATCATTCTTCGTCCTCCTTCACGATATAAGTATATATATCCTCAAGCGTTACTTTCTCTTCTTCCACCCTTTCGACATCTATTCCTTTATTCACGAGATATCGAACTACTGATGATGGACTTATTTTATCTCCAGAGAGTATCAATTCTTTTTCCCCTATTACATTTACTTCAGAATCCTTTGAAATCTCATTTACTATATCCTTGGGAATTTTACTACTTACCTTTATTGTTACACCCATTCTAACTCCCAAAGCCTCTTTCAATTCTTCCATATTTCCAGTTACAACTATTTGCCCTCTTCTCAAAAGTATTATCCTTGAACATATTCTTTCTATATCGAAAAGATCATGAGAGGTAATTAAAAGTGTTTTTTCTTTATCATGTAAGCTTTTTAAAAATTCTACCATGTTTTTCCTGGCTACAGGATCAAGATTGGACGTTGGTTCATCCATTAAAACAATTGAAGGATCATGCAAAAATGCTCTTGATATGGCTAACTTTTGTTTCATACCTGCGGAAAGTTCCTTAACTAAACTTCCCTTATTTTCATAAAGTCCCCATTGGTTTAGTAATGCTTCTCCCCGTATTTGGGAAACCTCATATAATTCACTCCAGAACTTTATATTTTCATCAACGGTTAAATCATCATATAGACCAGGTCCGTCCAAAATAAAACCTATCTTTTTTCTTTCGCGCTTGGTCATCTTATCAGTATCTACCCCTAAAATTTTTGAAACCCCTTCAGTTGGTTTCAAAAGTCCTAATATTATATTTAGCAGGGTAGTTTTTCCTGCACCGTTTGGCCCTATCAATCCTACAATTTCTCCCGCATTTATTGAAATATTTATATCTTTCAAAGCTTCTACCCCGTTTTTATAAACCTTTCGAATATCTTTTAATATTATTGTTTCCATAAATCTATTCCCCCCTTCCAAATATTATTTCTTTTTGAACAATTCTATAAATGCATTATAATGTCTTTTAAGTTTTTATCTGTTATTCTGAGCATCTTTCACATACTGCTTCTTAAATAACTCTCTGTAACTTTCATTCTTTTTGTATAATTCTATGTGTGAACCGGAATCCACTATAGTACCGTTTACCATAAAATATATTTTATCTGCTTTTATTATTGTTGAAAGGCGATGAGAAACCAATATTATCGTCATATCTTTTTCCTTTTCCTTTAGACTTTCAAATATTAATTCTTCGGTACGTGAATCCATTGCAGAAGTAGCTTCATCCAGCAACAGCACCTTAGGGGGATGTAATAATATTCGAGCTAAATTGACTCTTTGCTTCTGCCCACTGGATAAGAGCAAACAATTTTTATTAAGAGACTCTGAAAATTCTGTTAGTTGTGTGATTTCTAAAATCTCATTTATTATCCTTTTTTCAACTTTTTCACCTAATAAGATATTCTCTTCTATACTTGCATTGAATGTAAAAGGAGAACCTTCTACATATTTAATATTTCTTCTTAAATCTGCAAGATCATATTGTGAAAGTTTTAATTTATTTAGCAATATTTCTCCTCTTTGCGGTTTATATAATTCGGTTAACAATAAAAGTAAAGTGCTTTTCCCCGTTCCGGTTGATCCAACAATGGCTATCTTTTCACCTTTACTGATTTGTAAATTTATATTTTTTAATATATAATTATTTCCTTCATATGAGAAGAAAACATCGTGAAAATCTATTGTAAATTCTTTTGGAAAGGGCATTCCTTTACGTGTTTTTTCCTCTTCTTGGTTTAGTAAAGTTTCAATTCTATTTATTGATGGAAAAGCGGCAGGTGTGGTAGTGAAGAGAAAAGCTAAGTTCCATACTGGGACATATAGCCTTCCAACGAATGTAAAAAAGGCGATCAGCGTTGGAATATCTACTAAATCCCTCATTGATAAAATTGCACCTATACATAAGATAATAATCGGTAAACCCTCTTCAATATACATAGTTATACTAGTATATAGTTTTTCATAAAAGCTTTTGTTTTTCATAGAGTTATTCCAATTTCGGATCTTGTTTTGAAAAAGATGGTAAAAATAGGTAGTTTTTTCCAATAATCTTATGATAATTGAGGAATTTATCCCTTCTTCTATTGATTTCACAACGTTATCGTTTGCCTCTCGTTCTAACAAAGACATACTTTCCATCTTTGGTTTGAACTGCTTTTGGCATAATAAGTATATGGGCAAGGAACAAACAAATATTATCGCTAAATAAGTATTTAATTTAAAAGCGACATAACATCCTACCGAAAATTCAGCTATTGCCTGAAAAACAGATGTGAAAAAAAGTGCTTCTTCTCCAACTATGTCAATATCAGAGGTGAATCGCGCCATCAATTCACCTGATGGCTTCCTTTTATGGTACGAGGCAGGTAATTTTAGAACCTTTAGATATAATTTCTCACGCAAGCTCCCTTTCACTAACAGTTTCAAAATGTCTCCTTGATAATCACTTAAAAACCAAATGAAACGTGTGAAGGAATAAATAGTAAGAATCAGTAAAGCTGTAATTAAGGCACTTTTCATCCCTTGCCCATCGTTTATTGTTGTAATTTCTTGCATCAAGTTTTCAATTAAAAATGGAGTCACGGCTACTAGTGGTATAAAAGATAAAATTAATATGAAATTTATGAATAACTCTTTTTTAAAACGAGAGACCTCTTCCCAAAGAAAATACAAGGCGTGTTTATATTTCATTGAAGGTCCTCCAATGTAACAAATTCTGAGTTATATAATTCGTTAATGAAGAAAACTTCATAGGTTTCAAGTGTTTTTTAATTGAATTCAAATATGCATTGATAAAGTATTACAAAGGAACCATCTGCTGTTTCTTTTTATGTTTTTGAAGTGGAAAGAAGAGAAGTGTTCATCAAAATTAGCAACAATTTTTAATTGAAAAACGCCCATTTAGGGCGTCTTTTCAGAAATTATTTCAGTATTTACACTACTACATACGATATCCGATCTTTTACCCTCTTTTAATGACTATTAATGATCTAATATGGTATCTAAACAATTATTTTGTTAGATATACTGATATTATTCCTCGTTACGTTTATTTTTTGCTTTTCCTTTTCTATATGGCGTTTTATGAGTTATGGCGTTATACCACAGTTTCTTCTTATAATTATTAAGTTTGTCTTTTAATCTTTTGAAAATATTATTTCCCTCTTTTTTTTGTGTGTGCAAGCATTTTCTTTTTCATAATCATCATACCCCTTTACAAATATGTATTTACTGCTCTTACAAACTCTAAAACTTAATCTATGGTGCCCTTCACCTCGCTCCCACCCATTATAAACTCTATCCTCAAATCCCTTTAATCTGGAATCATTAATACTACAGTCTCTTTTGTTATCTTTTTTCCGGCTACTACTGTGAAGAAAAATAAAAATATCCCTGCTCCTAACAGTATTGCACTTACTAAATGAAAAGTGGTTCTTTCCACTGACTGTTGAATTATCCATTATTCTCAAGTAAAAGAACTTTCTGTCTCAGCATCTCAAATTTGTTTCTTCCATACATTATCCTTTTAATAACTTTCAGTTTATTCACAGAACCCTCTGCCAGTCCATTGTTGTATTCATATATGATAGCATTTCTAACCGCTTGAATATCCCTTTTTAAACCGTTCACAAATTTATCTATCTTTCTGATTTTTAGATTACTAGCTTTTTCTATCCATTCTTCAAGTTTTTCAACGTTCTTTGATTCTAACAGATGTTTGAATTCATTTACGAGGTTTATTATACTTTCAATAACGGGGTATCTTTTAATAATCTTTTCGTACACTTCTTTTGAAAGAGCTTCTACTTCTTCAACTGGTTTGTACAGTAGTTTGATTAAATCTTTTCTTTTTACCCTTATTTCTTTTGAATCTTCAACTTTTAAATTTCTTTTTGCTAAATATATTCCAATGTTTGAATAACTACCTGTATAACCTTCACCCCTTATTGTTTCAAATATCTCTTTGTTTGATTTTCCGTTTCTTTTTAATACTTGTATTTGCCTTTTATATGGGTCCAGCATACTTGGGAGTCTTTTCCCTTTGTTCATGTTTGTGGGAGAGAAATTATTATCTAAATATTTATCCACAGTACTTCTATGTATGTTCAGTAATTTTGATTGCACTTAAGTTTTGCCTTTTCTTTTTCAGAATGAACCACGTTTTTGTTTTCATCAACCATCTGTTCAAAGTCCTGATCTTTTGTTTCTCCAACAACCAAAGAGGTACTGAACTTTTGATAGATGTGCTCTTTGCAATAATCCGTTAGATTTTTTATTAAATGGGACTTATCCGATATCTGAAGAGCGCAATCGGCCCATAGCGGACTTTCACCGCTTAGCTATTGCGCCTGCTGGCGCACCTAAAAAAGCGATTAAAATTTTTAATTTTAATCGCTTACAATCTAATAACCACTACTAGTGTATCTTTTTAAACATCTCATCCATATACAACAACTTAATATAAAAAAACCTATACCAAATAAAATTGTTCCTATAACCAACAAAATATTATCTTTTGTTGGCCCTTCAATAATAACAAGACTAGGATAATATGCAGTAAATCCTATCGGTATAATAAAAGTAAATATAAACTTCAATGAGATATTATAAATACTTAGAGGATATTTAGAAAAATCATTAAGCTGCATAGTTACATCTGTGATATCCAAATTATCTATAGTAAAAAAAGATATTGTAGATAAAAGAATGGATATACCAGCATATACTAAAGATGCTATAATCCACAATATTGGTAAAAATAGTAATAGAGGGTTAAATACTTTCAATTTTATTATTGAAATTATGCTTATAATTATTCCAAAAAACAATTCACCCCACCCATCCTCGTCAAACCCTTCTATCATGATTAAAAAAAGTGGATTATATGGTTTCATTAAAAACCTATCAAACTCACCAGTTTTGATATAGTATGGTATAGTTATTGTTTCAATAAAAAAGCAATGCCATATGGCAAAAGCCGTTGTACTAAAACCGTAAATAAATAACATTTCTTCAAATGTCCACCCTTCTATATTTGTAATTATAGTAAATAGAATTAATAGCATTGAAAAGTTAATTACTGTTTTTATCAACATAGCAATTACGCCCATAATAAAATCTACATCATATATCATCAATGATTTTAAATTTAATTTAAATGTAGTTTTATAAATTTTAATATACTTTTGTATTCTTATAGTATTTAACCACCTTGAATTGTTAGTCTTTTTATAACTCTATCAAAACATACTCTGTATATTAAGAAAATTATTATTAAGTTAATGCATTGCATTAAAATGGTTCTTTGAAACTCAAAATTTTTATCTAATATAGTCAATATGGGTATGTTATACATATATTGAAAAGGTAGTTTCTCTAAGATTTTTGATAATATCGTAGGATAGAACTCCAGGGGGATTACCCTTCCAGATAGTAAAATGATAATAGCATATTTTAAGTTTTGTAGACCCCATTGACTAGTTGTATAGAATGACAATATCCCAAAAATTAGTTCAAATACGAAATAAAAGAGATAACTAAATAAAAACATTATAATAAACTTTACAATATTTATAGCTGTTAAATTATTTCCTATAAATAGAACATATAAAACATATAAAGGTATGTTTAATACCAAAAGCTTAAATATACTTGCACCTACATTCTCAAATAATAGTTGCTCAGTAAAAGAATAAGGATAAAGTAAAGTTAATGCAATATCACCACTTTTAACCATAGATCCAATTCTTCCACTTACTTGCATAGGGTATACATTCGACATTATTTGTGCTATTACAACATAAGCAAACATCTCTTTAAACGAAAATATAACCAAATTATTAGTTTCATAAATAGACTTCCAAATATAATATTGCATTATTATAAATAAAAAATTACTTATGATCTTTACAATTACCGCTTCACTATAAATTTGATTAACTACAAATCCTATTTTAATCAATCTTTTTCTAATTTTAAAATTACGAAACATATTTTCCCTTTGCTGATAATTGTTCATTCAAGAAATATTTTAAAGCATCTTTGAAACTTATTTTTGAAACTCGAACAAAATCAATATCTTTATTAAAAGTTTCATAAATCTTCTTTATCAACTCCGACTTATTATTTATCGAAGACACATCTATCTTTACCATGTTTTTTTTAATATCAAATTTATAATTTTTAAAATCAAATTTACTCTCTATATTTTCTGGTAAATCTTTAAAAATGACTTCTAGCATTTCTAAGTTATAGATACTAGAAATATCGTTTACTGGGCTATCATGAATTATCCTACCTTCATGTAATATAATTACTCTATCACATAACTTCTCAATATCATCAAAATCATGTGTAGTCAACAATATAGTAGTTGTGCCTTTGATAGAATTCAAAAAATTTAATATAGAATCTTTTGTCAAAACATCTAATCCTATCGTTGGTTCGTCTAAAAATATAATTTCAGGATCATATAAAAAAGCACCTGCTAGTTCTGCCTTCATTTTTTGACCTAAACTCAAAGTTCTTACTGGATTATTAATAAAAGTCGATAATCCCAAAATTTCTGAAAAATAACTAATTCGATTTTTAAAATCTTTATCATTTATATCATACATATCTTTAATTAAATAATAAGATTCCATAGGAGACACATCCCATCTTAATTTACATCTTTGACCAAAAACGGTAGAAATTTTTCTATTATTGATAAGCCTATCTTTAAATGGGTCATTCCCTAAAACTCTAATTTCTCCAGAAGTCGGGGCTAAAATACCTGTCATCATCTTTATAAGTGTACTTTTACCCGCCCCATTTAAGCCAATTAATCCGACTGTTTCACCATCCTCTATCTTGAAAGATAAGGAACTAATAATTTTTATAATTTTCTTCTTCGATTTAAATCTTAGGTAATCTTTAAAGGTTTTTCTTTCATTTATATGAAATTCTTTATTTAAATTTTTAATATCAATAATACTAATTACTATACACCTCGATTTTTTCTAATATTCCATTTTGAACTTGAAATTCGATTATATAATTTCCATCTGATATATTGAATATTTTATTTATATTATTATTCTCGACATCATTATTATATTTTCCTATAACACTTTCAGTATCTATATATTCCTGAAAATTTTCATTGTCGCCTTTCATACATAACATTGGTTCTTTCTCAATTACTCTATGCAGTAACAAATCATATCGCCTTTGGTAGAGTAATATATCTCCTATATTAATTTCCATTGGAGGTACAACATTTATCAACTCACCATTCTGTATTGTAGGTTCCATACTTCTTCCTTCTACTCTTAACTTCAAGGATCCCAACTCTATAATTATCTCTTTCATTTTACCATATTTTAAGTTTATTAGATCATTTATATAATTTTTTTTCTTTTTTTTCATAGCATTCCTTCACTTTCCAAGTACGAAAGATATAACTTAATTATATTATAAAAATCCGAACAATTCCCCACATTTAAAGTTTTTTCTCTTGAATAACTTTTAAACACACATCCTGTGCCACAAATATATTTATACTTACAAGAAATACAATTCTCTATATTATTAACATCATGATAATGCCAAGCTTTAACTTTCTCAGAATCAAAATTATCTTTTCTGAAATTCCCTATTATGAATTCAGATTTACTAGCTCCCCACCAACAAGTATATATATTGCCTTTACAATCAAAAACATATTGTGAAGAACAAGAGGCACAAAATTTATTTTTAGGGACAAAAATTTCTTTTCTAAGTAGCGAATCAACAAAATCTACACCATGGAAATCTAAGCTTAGATTGTTATCAGAAGTATTTAATTTACTAAGTTCATTCAATACCTTTTCAAAAAGAAGTGTTTCACTTATATATTTCTTTGAATTAGAATCACTACTTTGAGTAACTGGATATAAATATGCATCAAAAAATTTACTTTTATTCCATCCTTTTTCATTTATTAAACTGTTAATTTTTATTATTTCCGAGACATTGTACATATCAACATTCATCCTTAATGAAGTATAAATTTTACTTTCAAGTAAAATATCTACAGTATTAATGACCCCATTATAAGGATTTAATCCTTTTATCTTACTTTTCTTTCTATAATTATGGGTTTTTTCTAATCCATCTAATGTTAACTGTATATGACTTAATTTCATATCTAATATATATTCTATATTATCTCTAATTTCCAAACCATTTGATATACATGATATGTTAAATTTTAAGTTTAATTTTTTAAACTCTATAAAAAAATCATTAAACCATTTAATATTATCTTTTGTTATGGGCTCACCTCCTAATAGTGAAAAATTTATTTCACTAAAAGATCCTTCATCGTATATTTTTTTTATATATTTAATAATATTATCAATATCTGAAGATAGCATCCTTTCTTTCATTATTGTTAAATTTCCTTCATAGCAATAAATGCATTTCATATTACAATTATATGTAGGGATTAAAGCTATTGATAGTACAGAAGGATTTAACCTATAAGAGTATTTCTTATATGAATTATCTAAATATTTAGATTCTTCATCATTGATAAGTTCAACTCTCTCATCTAGAGGATATTTTTGTAATGTACCTTTTAAATAATCTAAAATGTATATATTCTTCTTAAGTTTAAATTTATCTTGGTATTGATTTTGAAATATCATTCAAGCATCCCCTCTTGGTCTAAGTATCTCACTAACTTTTCAATCCCTTTTTCTATATTCTCACAATGCACATCGTTAAAATTTCCATTATAGTAATCACTAGAAATTAAGCAACCTCCATTACAAAATGCAACATATCTACAAGAGTTGCATTTTGTCAATGCTTTTACATCAAAGTTATGCCAACGAAAAAATTCATTATTTAATAAAAATCCGTCCTTATAGGTTCCAATTCTATATTTTTCTATACCAACTATATCTGTGCAAGGATATATAAATCCATCTACATAAAAACAGTATCTTCCTGGATATACTGCATCGCATCCTTTGAAACTTGGATACACTAGCTTATTGCCAGTCCAATTATCATATAAATCAAATAATTTATAAAGCGGCCCACCACCAATCATATCTCTATTTATATGTTGGTTATTTTTGTATATATCAAGTAAAAATACAGTATAGTCTTCATCTGGAATTACATTGTCTACATAGTTTCCCAGTCCTTTATATTCGCCTAGAAACTGAATTTTACCAAATTTAAAATTTATCCTTTGGTTTTCTAAGAATCCAACGTTGTCGAAGTCTTTGAAAAGACTTTTTATCACATTGTTATCAGATTGTTTATCTATTAAAATAGATATATCAATTGTAGCTGTTGGTAATTCATCTAAAATTATACGTATATTTTTAAATGTTTCAAAATAGGTACCACTACCATCCACCTTTTTTCTCATACTATCATGTACATCGTTGTTACCATTAAATGTTGCTTTAAAAGTAATTCGCCCTCCGTAAGTTTTGAAGGTATCTATAAAATCAGCTACATTAAGTAGATTTGATATTATTTCTAAATGCTTAACATCTAATTTATCACTCTCGTGCAATATTTGTTGCATTATATCAACATTTTGTGGCAAAAGTGGTTCACCACCTATTAATGCTATATTTATATCTCTAGGAGAGATATTCGTAATTTTGCTTAATTTTTTAATCGCTTCAAATATATCTCGTACGTCACCCTGAGTTATTTTACCCTTTTTCATTTCTCTAGTGTATCCTGAATAACAATAAGTACATTGCAAGTCACATAAATCTGTAAGATAAATACATACACTATATGGTAAAGGCTTATATGGAAGGCTAAAAATTTTTTGAGCTTTACGCAGTAGTTCTTTATCTACATCTTCATTTTCAACTATAAAATAAGATCTCTTTAAATCATTGTATACTTCTTCTTTTATATTACTTAGCTCATTACGTATCCAACTCTCCATATCTGTATTTCTTAAAATTTTTAATTCATAAGTTAATAGATGAATTAAAACTAATTTGTCTTTAAATTGTATACTTTGAATATATTTAGTTTTCATAAAATTCTCCTCCTTTTTTTAATGCTATGGCTAACCACTTTTCGTTTAGCGGACACTTATTTTTGGTACACTTTTCGTTTAGTAAGTCAATTGATTGCTCGTTGTTTTTTTAATTTCCGAATAATAAATTTACTTTTAAAATTTATTATTATAGTAGGTACTTATTAAATTTACCTCACTTCTTATTTTTTGATGATAGTTCTAGTTAAATGTTACTTTTTCTTTTCTACCATACATACATGCGGTATTTATTTTTAGTGCTTCTAGTTCTTTATCTGTCAGGTCTAACCAAGTTCTTTTAACGCTTTTCTTATCACCAATTTCATTACTTATTTTCTTTTTTAATTCCATTTTAAACCCTCCTTTTTTAACAACGAGCAATCAACCTTAACAAATCGGGTAGGAGGTAGATAATTAATTTATCTACCGTCCTCCCACACCACCGTACGTACCGTTCGGTATACGGCGGTTCAACAGAATTGATGTTTTAGGTTATACGTTTCCAGGATCGAAGTTAACCCCATTTCCTTAAGGCGTTTATTAGTTAGTGTTCTTGAAAGTATTGGGCTATTGGAGATTCTCCAGTAGCCTTTTCTTGTATTTGCATATTCCCATGCTTTGTACGTGTTTAGTCCTAATTTGACTAAGTTTTCATGTCTTGTTTTGATTTTCTTCCATCCTTTCCAGATACACATCCTAATTCTCCTTCTAAGCCATCCATCAAGACTTTCGGCTGCCGACTTCATGTTCGCTATTCCATAGTAGTTTATCCATCCTGTTATTATTTGTTTTATCCTCGACAGCCTGTATGTCATACTCCGTCCACTGCTTCTTTTCGTTTCTCTTTTTATCTTCTTTTTGAATTCTTTGATGGATTTTTCATGCACCTTGATTTCGTATTTCTCTTCTTTCACGTAGAAGGAGAACCCTAAGTATTTGAGGTCCCAAGGCCTGACTACTTTGCTTTTCTTCTTGTTCACCTTTAACTTTAATTTTTCCTCTATGAACCTTGTTATACTTCCCATCACCCTGTATGCAGATTTCTCGCTTTTCACGTATATGTTGCAGTCGTCTGCATACCTGCAAAACTTGTGTCCCCTTTTGGTTAGTTCTACGTCAAGTTCGTGGAGCATTATGTTGCTTAGTAATGGGGATAGCGGTCCCCCTTGTGGGGTCCCTTCTTCTGTTTCTATTACTACCCCATTTACCATTACCCCACTTTTGAGGTATTTCCTTATCAGGGATATCACTCTGCCATCTTTTACGTCTTTTGATATTATCCTCATCAGTTTGTCGTGGTTGACTGTGTCAAAGTAGCGTTCTAAATCTATATCCACTACCCATGTGTGTCCTTCGTTTAGGTATTCTTCGCTTTTCCGTATGGCTTGCTTTGCATCTCGTAATGGCCTAAACCCATAGCTGTTATCTACAAATTTTCTTTCGTAAATAGGTGTCAACTCCTGCGCTATGGATTGTTGGATTACTCTGTCTATTGCTGTTGGTATGCCTAGTAGTCTTTTCCCTCCATCCGGTTTCGGTATCTCTTTTCTCCTTACCGGGTCCGGAGTGTACCTTCCTTCAAGGAGCTCTTGCCTTAATTCTTCTCCATGTTGTTTGAGATATCCAAAGAGTTCTTCTACTTTCATCCCGTCTATCCCAGGGGCTCCTTTATTGGCCTTTACCTTCTTATATGCTTTATTCATATTATCCTTGGATAATATCTTTTCAAGCATCCCTTCACTGTATTCTTTAACATCGTTTCTTCCTCTTTCAGACGTAGAAGTTATACTAGGCGCTTCTACATTATTTTCAGGCTCTCCCTTATCTTCGTGTAGAAAACCTTCTAGTCGAAGTTGTATGCTTTTCCCGTATCCCTTCGCATCTTTCAAGATTCGAAACCTCCTGTTGTTCAGTCCTTCCTCACCTTTCAATGAGTACTATGACTTCTGCTGACTTCTCAAGATTCAGCCATACATTACTGTATGGGTTGCCTTACAGCGTATTCTTGAGATCTCCCCAGGTAAGTGCAATAACTTTCATCCCATCTATCCGCCAGATCTACTCCGTGGAGTTCTGGATAGCTGTTGGACTTCGTTTTGAGTCGCAAACTCGTCCACTTCACTTAGCCTTATATCTGGTTCTTGTTCATCGAACCGGGACTTTGCCTTGGGCTTCCTTCAGATTCCACCTCACGATGGACACCCTTGCCTTCGACTAGTGGTTCCCGCTACCTGGCCCACAGCGGACTTTCACCGCTTAGCTATTGCCCATGCTGGGCGCACAAGCATAAATAATCAAAATTGCAAATTGTTTGATTATTTAAAATAGGTTTGAAATTTCATAACTAAAATAAATACTAGACTTTAGTTTTTGTATTTTTGGGGTTCTCTTCCAAAAAGTGTGGGAAGAAAAAATGAAATATGAACAAATGATTAAATAATCTGGTATCATGTAAGAAAACACAAAACAAATAAGTAGTGATACCAGATGAGAAAAGAGCTACCCAAATTCTTTGAACAGATACTGAATATAACAGAGCTATGCTACCTACCAAAGATAGAACAACAAGGAGATACAATCAACATATATGCGGAATTCAAAAAAAGTGAAAAGTTCGAAAATCATGGTAAATATTAGAGTGCATACGATGCAAATCAAGACTGCAGCAAGGAAACATTTCCTAAAAGCAGATAATATTTGATAAATTCAAAAATTATTCGATTACAAAAAAACCTTTTATTTTGCAATGTATTTTATTGCTTTAGATAAACTCCTTTTAACTCTAGCTTACTTACCCACTATTTTCGTGAGAAAGCCTTTATTTTTCACCATTTTTCCTGCAGAGTTACTTTTTGCCGGCAAATAATTCCTAACCTCACAATCTTTTCCTTCGAAAACTTATCTAGTTAATTTCTTAAATCTTTTAAGCTTTTTCACACGTTGTTTTTTGTACAACGTAAATACATCTATCAACCATTTACCATACTTCTTCCACAACATTTACAATCTCTGTGGGTTCTAAACCACTTGTCTTATCTATTCCATCATCATCCCCTCCATAAACAAATATACCCCCTAACACCAGTACAGTGATCAACAAAGCAACAACAAATTTCTTCATCCTCTTTCACCCCCTTAGATTATTCTTTTAATTTAAAACTAATATCTCAAATAATTCAACCCTTTATTTTAATCATACGCTTTTCCATATGATTTTCAAGTGTTTTTTTAAGTGGGTTAAAATATTTATTAATAAAGTATTATAGAGATTACTCAAAAAAAACTTATGTTAAAATTATTTACGATGGTTTTTATCGGATATAATGCATTTGTCTTTCTTTTAGTTACTATTAGAGAGTTATGATATAATAAAATTTAGAATAAAATATAGAAGCTTCAAGTGTTATTAACATTCTAAAGAAAAGGTTTTTGAAGTAAATTTTATTTTATATTTTTGTTGCTATTGGGTAAAGGAAAAGGGGTAGAGAAATGAACATTAAACTATTGGATGAAATTATGAATAAAGGACAGTTCATAAGACCGATTTGAATTATGTTGTTCATTACTTAGAAAGTGATAGATTAGATAAAAATAAAAGCATTGTCAATTACATAAACGTTTTGAAATTAAAATGGGATGTTAAATACGATGAAGCCCTTGAGATAATAGATGAAGAGATAAAGGGGCTGAAGAAAGGTGGTTTGTATTATCTTTTAACGAAGAAAGATACGAAGAAGCAGCTCGTTTAAACATTGAAGCATTTAAGGTACTATGATTTAAAGAATATACCCAAAGAATTCACACCGAAAGTACCAAAAGAGATTGATCCATTCGTGAAAAAATACACGTTGAAAAGAAAGCCTTCTGCCATTTCTTTTTATGTTTTTGAAGGGGAAGAAAGAGAAGAGTTGGTGGAAATTATTGGCAAATTTTAATTGAAAAACGCCCATTTAGGGCGTCTTTTCAAGAATTATTTCAATAATTCTTTTAGTTCTTCTATGGTTATGCTTAGAATGTTTTTCTTTATTTGGTTTATGGTTTCTTCATTTGCTTTTCTGATCTTTTCTTCTAATTTTTTATCAATATCTTTTCCAAACCTTTGGTTTAGAATCTCAATTATTAATTCTTTTCTTTCTTCAAGTTTTCCTTTTTCAATACCTTTTTCCATTCCTTCATTCTTCAACTTTTCAGCTATCGTCATTATCAATTCACCCCTTTCATCCATTACTTTTTTCGCTACTTCTTTTACCCTTTCTATGTTTATATCGTCCCTTGTGTACATTAAATATAACATACACGATTCAAACAATTCATCAAACGTCTTTTTGTCTTTTATCCCAACAAGTAATTCAAATGCCCTTCTTAATTCTTCGTCAAACTTTTCTCCTGTTTTTACTCTTGCCACTCTTGCCGTTTGTAATATCGCCTTTAAATTTGCTAACCCTACTATTCCTAATTTTTCTTCCGGTGAGAAATCATATATCTCATATTGGTAAGTAGGTATGTATTGTTTCATTATTTCCGGTAGATCTTCTATTCCTTCTATGAGATTTATTAGTTTGGTTTCTATATTCCATTTGTTTTCCCCATTGTATATTACTAGTGGTATTATTATAGGTAATTTGTTCTTTTTACTGTTGTATTTTTCTTCCCATATTCTGAGTATGTATTTTAAAAGTTGTAGAGGTACACTGGCATCGTTGTAGCTTTTGTGTTCCATCAGAATGTATATGTATCCATCTTTCCCATTTATCTTTGTTTTGTACAACATGTCTGAGTGGCTTTCTTTTAAATCTTCATCCACATAGCTTTTGTCTTCTTTGGTTAAATAATTTAGGTCTAGTACTTTGGTAATCTCAGAAGGTAAATAGTTTTCTAAGAAATTTTGAGCTATTTTTTTGTTACCAAAATGTTTTTTGAAGAAAGCATCGTGTGGGTTGTTTAATTCGTTCATCTTTGGCCTCGCTTTGTGGGATAGATTTTGTTTTGTTCAAAATTAATTATACCATATGTTTGTAGAAATCAATAAAGTACGCATTATTTCTGTTTTGCATCTATAAAAAAGAACTGATTTTCCAAGTATTTTTTCTCAATGCTTTATATATAGCTGACCAGATTAGCTATGATGGTAGTATATTTCTTTGTAAATCTTTCTGAAACCTTAATCACTTGAGGGAGCGTATTAATTCTTCAAATTTTTTAGTAATCTTGAGAAACAGCTTAATTTACGTAGTTTAACCCCTCTTTTTAACTTTATGGGAAACAGCCCAAACGAATAAGATGTTCTTTAAGAGGTTTTATATCGTCTGATGGTAAGTTTTTGGAAATGTTATCGAAAAGCTTTATTAGTTCGTGACAGCGATAAAAGGAACGACTTTCTCCTTTGAGAAGGTGATTCAGCAATCGAGTTGTATCTAGCGGATATTTTTCTCCAAAATTTTCTTTATCTAACCTATAATAAAACATTTCTGGTAATTTTAAAACTGGGATAGGCCCAGCGACAATTAAAGCTACCACTTCAGAAAAGACCGGATGCAATGCCAAAACCCATTCTACCATAGCCCCTGCTTCTTCCAAGCTCAAAGGAACAGGAATACCGTCAATTCGTCTGGACCAGTAATTTCTAATCCATTTGTCCCATATTTCTTTAATTGCTTCTTGGGGAAGAGAGGTAAGTTGATTGGTAACTTCTGCAGCCCACTTTTTCCTTGTCTTCTCATCTACATTTTCTATAAATTTGTCTAACCAGCCACTCTGAATAGGATCTATTGAACTTCGCACAGCAATACTGGCCAAATGAACACAAAGAAGATCGTATGATTCTGAATCTTTCGGAAGATTATTGTAAGCCTGCTCAAATAGAGGTAGCAGGTCTGGCAATAATGCCTCATTCCATTTCCCCCACCGAAGATATCCTTCCCAAGCCTGTTCGGCACGCTGGGCATCAATATCCCAATTAAGTAAAGGTAATATCTTTTCACGAGTCCATTTATGGTCAAGAGAAAATAAAAAATGCAGTTGGCTGGCAAGTATAACCCGACCCATTGCAGCTGTATTAGATTTTGCTGATATAATTCTCTCAAAACGACATTTGTACTCATCAAGTATGGCCTGCCGTTCATTTTCATTTTGGGATTGGTACCTATACAGGGCTAAAAGCCAGAATTCTGTAATTATCCCTCCAACGTGGTTAATGGCCGTTGTTAACCAGTCATTGATATTATTCAGTATTTCTTTTTCATCGTCTTCCTCTACTTCTTGCCATAGACGATCTACAATAGTTTCTGCAAAAGGCAATAGCAAGGTTGGCAAACTTCCTTCGCTTGCTTTGACCTTCTCTTTCAACAGTTGGGCTATACTATATCTATGCCTCCATATTTCTTTGAAATGTTCTAAGAATTGCAACACTTGTTTCCACTGAGCTTCAGTTAAATTGGTTAACCGCCATCCAGAAATAATAGCATCCCATAGGTCAGTGTCCCATTCTTCCCTTGCCTCAAGTTCTTTAATTAGATCAAAGCCCCACTGAAAAGAGTAAGCTACAGCTTTCTGAACCGCAGACAAAAGCCATTCTCTATCAGGCCCTAAAATTTCCTTTTCTTGATAGGTTATCAAAAATTCAATTATCTGCGAAACAGGTTTGGAAAGAAGTTCTTCATGGGTTACAGGGCTTTGATGCCCCCACTTCATCGAGATATACCAATCTAAATCAGGATATTCTCTGGGTTGGAAATCAGTATGCTTGTCTTGAAATTCCTTAAACTTCTGGTGCGCTAATGAACAATTTGGAGCATTTTGCTTTAACCAATATAATAGATTGTAAACTTCATAGTTTCGACTTTTTAAAGTAGCAGGATCTTTCTCATTTCTTTCACAATTCGCTAAATGAGTTTCAACATTCTTTAAAAGGCTTTGACGAATAGTTTCGTCAGCTTTAGGATAAGCAACTTTAAGCAATTGAAAAACCTCATGTTTAAGGTCATGAACAAAAAGCCAATTGTTTGCTAAAAGTTTTTGAAGCTTTTCATTGGGGCTGCAATTGCTGTCAATTGTTACACCGTAAATTGCCAACCTATCAAGTATCGGTGTGTCGGATAAAGTCCATTCTTGAATAATAGTTTGAGCTCGTTTAGGATCATCCTCGAGGAGAAATTCTATGATATCCCTGGCAAAATCAATTAGTAGGTCTAAGCTGTCAGAATGTTGGTCCTGTTCATGAGGTTCAATGGCAGATCGCTTAAAGCTGACCGGATCCCACTTATCGTTAGCACAACCAACGCTACACAATAAACGATGGGCACTTTTTAGTTGATCTGTAATTATTGGGGCTAGCTCATGAACGAATTGTTTGAGATTAGGTTTAAAAAATTTATTCCATGCCTCATTGAAAAGGTAATCATCACCTGGTATAGTTACTTTAAAATCAACCTGCTTACCCTCTTGGTCTTCTCTGAGAGAGAGAGCAAAGGATGGTTCTAAAACCAAGTATGGAGTAGAAAGGTACTTGAAAATACGAATCGCTATAGTGGCATATTCAGTACGACAACACTTTTGTAATAAAAATTTAAAGATTTTCCTTGTGTTGAAGGGTAGATGGGAGCTGTTAACAAGATCTCTACCCATTTAGCAAGAATCGTAGGTTCGGGAATTGATTCGGAAAAGCCTAGGTTTACAGCTATATTCTTCCAGAGCAAAGGACTGAATATCTGACCTTGCCTTTGTACCACGGCTAAAGCATCTTCTGGGTAACGGCATACATATTTTTCTGCGAACCACTTAGCAAAAACACTACTGATTTCACCTGAAGGGTTGTTTAAACTAAAGAGAGGCTTGAAGACGCCCTTCCCCTCAGCCCATTGCAACCATTCCACACTCTCAGCATATTTTGTAAATATGTTCACCTTTATCGAGTCTTTGATAACTTCTTCAATATAGCTGGCTTCTTCTTTATCAAGGGACTACGGTGACGACTTCACTATGTCCTTAATGAGTTTCTCATGTTCTACAAGTCCCATTCTGGTTTGGTCTGCCCAAGATTTTACAGACTCAACAAGGGCTTTATGATTTTGGTCGTCGGGGCTATGCTTATACGGAATTGGTTTTATTCCCTTGTACTTCTACTTTTCTGTCTCTTCCTCAGGAACAAGGGCAAAACGCGTAGTCTCGGGTGGAAGACCACGCCCCAGGTATTCCATAGGGAGATCATTGTGACTGTAACCAACAAAGAGAACTTTATAGTTACCAAATACCTCTACCAAAAAACGTGTGGCCCAGCCTTCTGTAAGGTAGACACGACCGAAGTCCTTATCAGTGAGGATTAATTCTTCTGGTTTCTGGTCTACACAGCCGTGAAGATAAATAATGCCACTGAATTGATGACCCAACGGAAGGGCAGGAGCTCGATATATGGGGACTTTACCCTGAAAATTTTTGACTGCAGCTTTAGTAAAATGCATATCAAAATTAGTGGTCACAATCCGAACTTCTTCAGGGTTGCGAAATAACGATAAAAGAGCGTAATGAAATTCTGTGGGTTCTGATTCTTGATTCTTTATTCTCTCCCAGACTAATTTATGAACCCTGGGACCTTTTCCTTAGAGACGCCCTAAAAAAAGATCAGGTGCTTCTTTCTCAGATTCCCATCTCAACAAATTACCTGTTTTAGATTCAACCTTTCTGACCAATTTTTCGAAATTAGGTAGATTAGACGGAGGACTCATGGATACTCCAGCACCAGCAAATATAACCAGTTTTCTCTCAGCTTGAGCATTAATAAGCTCTTCAGGTACTTCAATTTTACCTATCCACATAATCTTCTTCCTTTTCGTTATTATAGATCTTTCCCCTGTTTTTATACCAACCCCTTAATTTATCTGTCAATATCTACGCCATACATTGTAACCAACTAATTTTGTTATTTTATGTATCCTTCTTTTTTTAAGAAATACTGTGATAAATTTAGTATTCTTTTGTCTTTCATTAGGTCTTTGAAGAATTTTTCGTATTCAGGTTCGCTTTTGTACCAATTGTGTATTAAATCTAAAAAACCGATATCTTCATTTTCTTGCTTTATATACAACCTTGCATAGCCGTATCTGTTCCATATATTTATCTGGACCATGTAATCATATGATAAGGATTCTATGATTCCTTTTAGGGTTTCTCTGTCTTTTTGTATGGCTTCTTTTTCTTTTTCTAAAATTGAGAGAAGGAATAACAGGAATCCTTCTCCCAGTTCATCAATAATTATTTCATTTTTTTTAGTTGTTTCATCGTCAAAATCATAGAAATCATCGTCTTTTTGAAGTGCGTAACCAGGAACGATTTCAAAGGTTTTTAAGATTTTTAGTACTTCTACTATTTCCTTCTTGTTTTTCACTTCTTTTCTGAATCTAAGGATGTTTTCTCTATCGTAAGTTTCAAATTTGAGTTTGTCTAAAACTTCAAGTTGGTTGTCGGTGAGTGCTTCTAAATAGTAACCTAAGTACAGTTTAATCAAGATAAATTCTCCTACAGTCTGAATATTTTCAACTGTTCCGAAAGCTCTTCCGATAAAGTAGAGAGTTCTTGAGAGTTCTTTTCAATCTTCTTTGCGTCTTCTTTTTGGGTGTTAATTGAATTGGTTATCTCACTCAAACTTTCGCTAATAGAGGTTATCGCTTGTGCGACTCTATCCATGGCTGAACTCATTTCTTCTGTGCTTGCGCTTTGTTCTTGCGAAGTTGCTGTTAAATTGTCTATTCCGCTGTTTAAATTTTTTACCATGTTTAAAATTTGTTGGAATTTATCGTTTATACCGTACATTTGATCGTTGATATTTTGTATTATTCCAACGGTTTCGTTTGTGCTGTCATTTACGACGTTGGTACTGTTTTTAATACCTTCAAGCATTTTTTCGATTTGTGAAGTTGCGTTTTTGGAATCTTCTGCCAAACTTCTTATCTCATCCGCTACAACTGCGAATCCTTTTCCTGCTTCTCCTGCTCTTGCTGCCTCTATAGCAGCGTTCAAGGCTAGAAGGTTAGTTTGCTCTGTTATAGAATTTATCGTGTTAACGATCTTACCAATGTTTTCAGATCTTTCTATTAGGGCTTTAACCACATTCTGGGTTTTTTTAGATTTATCCACAGCCTCTTTTATCGTTTTATCTATAGATTTTATAGACTCAAGTCCTTCGTTGGCGGCATTTTCTGTTTCTGAAGCAGCGGTGTTAAGTTCTTGAGCTGATTTAGAAACATTTTGAGCGGCTGCCGATATTTCCTGAATCCCTGATGTAACCTCTTCAACGGAGGCGGAAGTATCTTCAGCGTTTTCACTTATTTCAGCAGCCTTTTCCGAAAGGGTTTGTGCCGATTGAGAACTGTTTTTAGAAATATTGAGTAATTCCATAGCAGAACTGTCGATCTTTAAAGAGCCTTCTCTTATTGAGATTATAGAGTTTTTCCAAGCACTTATCGCTTGATTTAGTGAATCTGCCATTTGTCCAATTTCGTCTTTGGAGTTTATTTCAACGGAAGTTGATAAATTACCTTCTCCTACCTCTGAAAGATACGTCTTCAGTTTATTCATTGGTTTTATAATGTTGTAAATGACGAATAAAATACCTACTATTACTGCAGCTACGGCTATTATTGTGAAGAGAATAAGAGTGAAGTTCGTGGTAGATCTTACTTCACTGAATAAATTTTCAGTATCAACTTGAGTAATAACCGTCCAATTTGGGTCATTAATTTTATTGTAAGCTAAAAAAGTTGATCCGTTTTGAATATACATAGAACCACTTTTTTGAGTTAAATTTTTAAAGTACTCTTCTTGTGAAATGTCTTGATCAACTGTATCACTTTCAGGATGAAAGATAACCTGACCATTTTGGTTTATTACAAAAATCGTTTCTCCTGTCCCTAAATTCTTACTAATAATTTCATAAATCTTGGACATAGATAGTTCCATCCTCACTACTCCGACTATTTCATTTTTAGGGTTTTTTATAGTCTTTGAAAGGGTAACTATTGTATTGCCTGTTACTGATTGCACGAAAGGATCTGATACCACTACTTCTTGTGGCTTTTGAAGTGCACCTTTGTACCATGGCCTTGCTCTTGGATCATAATCACTTGCTAGGCTGTTTTCGTACTCTAGTGGCCTTGCAAAAGCATCCCCATTTTTTGAGCCTACATTAATAGATGTGAATTCAGGGTATTCATCAAGGATATTTTGAAGCTTTTTATACATTCTATCTCTTTCTTCTCGTGACTGTTCGAACAAATTAATGACATCCGGATCATTAGCGATTGAAGCGGTAACTTTTTCAAGATCATTCATGTACTGAGCTAAAAAGTTTGCTGTTTGGAAATTGTTTACCTCAATTAATTGAGACCTGTTTTCTTTTAAAATATTGCTATAATTCAATGATGAATATGTAATAAAAAACGCCATAGGTACAATGGATACCAAGATGATTAAGACTGCCATTTTCCATTTTAGTGTCATATTATTTCCCCCTGCCTTTAATTTTTTATATTGCCTTTAGACATTTTATAGCGCCCTTTTACCCCTCACCCCACCCTTTTTATGAAGGGCCCTGAGGCCCCTTAAACTCTTTTGGGGGGAGGGCTCCGCCCTGTGACCCGTTTAAAACTAGATTTTTTATAACTTGTTATATAAGCTGTGCTTATTCTTTGTTAGTACCTCTTTACCCCGCAGCCCAACTATAAGGATAATCAGACGCCCAAATGAGCTTTTTCTACCAACAAGTTTTTTAACTTTTTCGCCAAAGTTTCATAGGAAAAGTATTTTTGTCCGAGTTCAAAATTCTTTTGAACGATATTTGAAGCCATTTGGGCATCAAAGAGAATTTGAAAAATTTCTTCTTTTGCCTTAATAATTTCATTTTGGTTGACTCTGTACATGCCTCTTTCATATTCAGCTTTACTACCAAGGCTTACAACCTCAAAGCCTAAAGGGGCTATGTCTTTTTTGTAAACTGGATATTCAAACATCAACACAGGCGTTTTAGAGAATATCGCTTCCAAAAATTGATTACCAAAACCTTCTAAAATACTTGGATAGGTTATAAAATCGGTAATTGCGTAAAAATCCCATAGAGAGAAAATTTCGTCCTCTTCATGCCTGATGTCATCGGAAATAGAAAAAGCTAATTTTAGTTCTACATCTTTTTGTGAAGCATATTCTTTCAACACTTCTACATAATCAGATTCTTCCGATAAACCAGGTAACACCAAAAATACGTTCGTGTCTTGTGTTATCTTTTTACCGTTGAAGGTTGTTTTCCCAATGTACTTTTTCAAATCTTTTTTTACTTCTGATACTGTGTCGATCGCCAGTTCTATAGCTTTTCTTCTGACAATTCTAGTTGCTTGTAAAAATATCAGATCGTTCTGAGATATGTTCAGCTTATCGTATATTTTTATGTTGTAATCGTCTATTTCCCACCGCTTTTGATTAAAATCGAATACGTTAGGTATAACGAGACTATCCATCCCTTTTTTATTTTTTAACTCTTCTTGTGCAAGTGAATTTATGACAACGTGGGATATATCTTTTGGAGGAAAATACTCTTCCAAGATATCTTTGATGTAATCATTGGTTGGATTTTTGTAAAAATCTCTTTCCCAGTAAAAATCGTGGTGGTGACCTATCATTTTAATCCCATTATCTTTACAAAACCTGTAAATAGCCACAGCTGCTGCAGGATTGTGCGCTAATGAAAAGATGTTATTCACAATCATTACGTCCAAATCCATCATTTCATATAGTTGATTATAAATATCTTCTATGTATCTATTCATTTCTTTTTTAAACTTAGTCTCGTCCCAACTATTTAAATTTACAAAAGATTTTTGTTTCAGTATGTTACTTCTTTTGTCTGTATATGCGATGTATGGGATTTTGAATCCAGGGGAAGTCCCCATATCTCCAGCGACTAAATACGTTTTTATATTCATGTTTCTAAGAACTTGTTTCCATTTAACCATTTCTAATGAAACACCGTCTGTTTCTCCTACCCTGTAGTGTATTAAACCAATCTCCATTGGATTCACACCCTTCATACTTCTTTTTATTCAGAAGGAGCGGTACTTCCTGCTAAGTATCCAGTAGACCAGGACCATTGCAAATTGTATCCTCCACTTTCTCCAGCTACATCCATAACTTCACCTGCAAAAAATAAATCAGGTACAATTGTAGACTCTAAAGTATAAGGGCCTATTTCAGTTGTATTAATTCCACCTAAAGAAACCTGAGAATCTTTCCAACTTGTAGTCCCTACAACTTCGAAGTTCCAGTCTTTCAATTTATCGGCCAGCATTTCTATATCTTTATCATTCAAACTGCTAACAGGTGCTTGCAAATCTTCAAACCCTATCTTGGCTAAAAAATTTGGAAGTTAAGTACGACTTCCACATTGTGCTTTTCTAATTCATAGATGAAGCTAGTAACGATATCCTTTGATTTTTCTGTGTAGGGGAATAGTTTAGTACCTTTTTCTTTTACCATTATTCCTAATTCTTCAAAAACACTAAGTGTTTGCACAACACCAAAAATATCAAGTACTTTTTTAACAAAAGGCAAATTGTTGCTATTGTAATGGGTTTCATTCGTATCCAAATTTAAAAAATTTCCCCTTCCGTTGCTGCTTGCTAAAAGTTTTTTAGCCAGTTTACCTTTTCTTTCAATTATTCTTACTTTTGCACCGCTCCATGCCGCTACGGTTGCAGCCATTAATCCAGCGGCTCCCCCACTGATCACTGTGATCAACATAGTACCCTTACCTCTTTTAAGAGATTATCTTACTTTTTAAATCTCAATTTCTTTCAATTTATTTTGCATTTGCAATACAGTTTTTAAGACTTTTCCTAAGGTGTTTATATTGTTAACAAGTTCTTCTATGTTTTCTTTCGATGCGAGTAAGTTGTTGGTGTTTTCTTTAAGTTCTTCTTTTTCTGCAACCAAATTTTGTGTTAATTCATCCATGAAGGTTAAATTTCCACTTAACGTAACAAGAGCAGATTCAATAGAATCGGTTATAGTTACAAATATTGCTTCTAAGTTGTTGATTATTTCTTTGACTTCTAATACCTGACTTGAAAGGTTTGTGATTCTTTCAGAGATTTTACTTGATGCGTTGTTAGTTTCTGATGATAGTTTTTTGATTTCTTCTGCTACCACTGCGAATCCTCTACCAGCTTCTTTTGCTCTTGCAGCCTCTATTGAAGCATTTATCGAAAGTATGTTAGTTTGTTTGGCAACGTTTTTTATCACGTTAGTTAGTTCTTCTATTTCTTGGAAATTATCCATTAAATGGGATACACTTTCTAATGATTTTTCTACATCTTTTTCTACTTCATCAAAGTCCTTACCAAATTTTTTCAATTTGGAGATGATTTCTTCATTATTAACAGAAATCTTTTTTTTCTCTTCTTTTCCTGTTTCAACTGTTTTTTCAATTACATTTGAAGTGTTTTTTATACTTTCTATAAGTTCTACAAGGGTTTCTCCAACGGTATTAGATGAATCGTTAACTTCTTTAAACTTGTCTCCCAAAACCTCCTCAAGCTTTTCAATGAAAGAAACAAGAAGATTTTCATGATACACACTTTTTGCTAATCCTTTTATGGTATCGGTATAATTTCCCTTTTCACTCATTTTGCCCCAACCTTGTAGATTTCATCTATAAGATCTGTTCCACATTTTAAAGATTCAAACCAGTTCAGGAATTCTTTATATTCAGGCTTTTTATAAATAGCTCCATGTTGTGGCACCATCTGTTCAACATCCAACTTTTTAACGATATCAACCCATTTTTTGCAAACTTTGTTGGATACCATATACCTTTTGTGAAATCCTTCTATGTATTTTATATGTTCTGAGAAGCCTTCTACAAAAACCGTATCTTTCCCTTCAGGGAAAACAGATACTCCTATATCCCCTGAAAAGAGTATTTTAGAGGTTGGATCGTAAAGGTTGAAATTTCCCGTTGAGTGTAAAAAATGTGCAGGAATTATCTGTAATTCAGCACCATCTTTAAATTTTATCTTTCCTCCGGAGTCCTCTATCAAAACCATTCTTGATTTTTCAAAAACTCCGAAATGGGGTAAAAACCGCTCCCATAATTTAGATATGTAAAATTTAGTTTCTAAAACGCTGTCCCACAAAGTTATTCCCGATGATACATCAGGATCTTGATGAGAATAGAACACATGTTTAATCTTCCCAAGGTCAATAAACTCAACAACACTAGCAAGAACCCGTGGGAATACATGTACTCCTCCTGGATCGAGTAATACACCTTCATCGTTATGAACGATGAGATACTGGTTTGTTGGAATACTTTCTTCACTTTTTCTTTCTGATCCTAAAAAAATGAATTTATGTTTCCCATTGTCAAATAGTGTTGTAAAACTTTCGTTATCCATATTATCCTCCTTTTTTGATTCCTTTATACTATATTTAGAAACTCTAGAACTTCTTTAAAAATTGCTTATAGAATTTAAAAACTTTTAAAATACCTCGATCATTCTAAGTTACATATATCTGCTTAAGCTCCCCTTCGCCCAGCATCCCACCCATCTGTGTGAATTCTTTAAAATGGAATATTTATATAGCTAACATCAAAAGAGCCTAATTCTGTTTCATTTTTTGGTATATTAATTTCTCCATCTTTCACCAGTTTTTCCAAAAAAACTAATTCAGCAATAACTTCATTTGGAACCATTCCCTTCGTATACTTCATTGGAGAGATTCCCATACCTTCATCTTCTATTCCTAGAACATGATGGCCGTAATTAAAATTTCTGTCGTATAATGCAGATCTGATCCCTTCGAATGCAGCAACATCAACCTTTTTTCTTGAACTTGTTAAAACATACCCCGGTGCCAAATAATCTTGGTCCATATCGTATCCAATTACGAAATACCCTCGCCCTTTTTCAAAGTACTTGTCTATAATTTGGTTTAAAGAGGCGTTATTAGGCAGGCCATAAAATGATGAGCCTACTTCTTTGGCAGCATCTATAACAGCTGCAGTTGTTACCCCTGTGAAAATAATATCAGCTCCATGATTGTAATGTGAAAGGGCTATTTGTTTGGTTTTTGAGGAATCTGTAAAGCTTCCTACGTAACCAGTAATAACCGTTACGTTTTTCCCTTTGATTTCATTAAAAGCTTTAACTCCCGAACGATACCCCATTTCATACCTTTTAACAGGTGGGATTTCTAACCCCCCGATAAAGCCCACTGTATTAGTTTTTGTCATAGAAGCCGCCAAATACCCGAGTAAAAATCCACCTTCTTCTTCTTTAAAAGTATAAAGAGCTAAATTAGAAGGAATTACCTGATTAGGAGATGGTTCTATGTCTATCCCTATGAAAAAAGTGTCAGGATACTGCATTGCAATATTGAACAAAACATCTGCCATCATGAATCCAACACCTATTACTACATCTCCTCTTTGAGCAGCGTTGGTTAGATTTGGAACGTAATCAGTTTGTTCTTTAGATATAAGTATTTCTGCTTCAATATTAGGGAGTTGTTCAACAGCCATTTGAACACCAGCCCATGTACCATCGTTGAAAGATTTATCTCCAAGTCCTCCTGCATCCGTCACCATAATAACCTTTAACCCAAACATATTCACAAACATAATAAGCGCTATCATTAGAATCAAAGCTTTTTTCATGCTTAACACCTCCATATAATATCTTTTAGTGTTTCTACAAACTTTAAAACATATTATTTTTCCTTTCAACTAGGAGCTAAGCTTAATAATGCCATCGATTGACAGCTGTCGAATTTTCTGCTATAATAGTTTTTGTCTTTAGTAAGCCCCTGTAGTTCAACGGATAGAACGGTGGATTCCTAATCCACAAATGAAGGTTCGACTCCTTCCAGGGGCACTTTTTTATAGCCTTTGAGCTGGGTAATAATTTATCTGTCCATCGTCGGTTATAGAAATTACATCGATTTGAATTTCATCAAATTCTAGGTTTTTATGAGTAGCCAAGAAATAATTTCCTGTTTTCATTATTTTTTTTAATTTTTTTGTATTTGCCCTAAAAGCAGGGTCACCGAAGGTTTCTTTTCCACCTTTTACTTCTACAAAATGTAGTATCCTGTTTTTTAGGACTATTATGTCAATTTCACCGTACCTGTAAGAAAAATTCCTTGCAATTATTTGATAATCTCCATTTAAAAAGTAAGAAACAGCTTTATCTTCGTACACTTTCCCTTTTGTATTCAAATTATTCTTCCTCGTTAATATGTATCCCCGGTACACTTAGAAAACCGTCTTTACTTTCTGGAAAGTTGTTTATTATTTCTTTTCTGTTATCAAAACCTTCCACTTCGTCTTTTCTTAAAACGGAAGTTAATGATTCAACCGGGGAAATCATTTCTTCAACCCCGTCAACGTCGATATTATCCAACATTTTTTGATACTCTAATAGAGCGTTTAGATCTTTTTTTATTCTTTCCTCTTCACTTGGGTTCAGTTCAATCCCGGATAGTTTTTTTAATTTCTTTATTAATTCGTTATTTATTTCCATAATTTATTGCTCCTTTCTCAATTCAGACCTAAAATAAGCTTTAATTTCTCATTTTTTATTTCAAATTTCTCTATGTTTATATTTTTACTCACAGGGTTTTCAGGTATATTGATAACAATTGTCTTGTCGTTTAATTCTACAAATTTTGGAAGCTCTTCTTTTTTGATCATTTTTGTAGGAATATTATGAAAAAACTCGTATCTACCTGTTAGTTGTTTAGGATATGTCTTTAATTTCAAATAGTATTTAAACATCAATACCCTGAACCTAATTTCGTTATCGATGAACTCTATATTCGACACATGATCAAATATTCTTTTTAGGAAGTGTAATTTACTGTTTTCTAAAACTTTTATCAGGAATTCTTTGGCTGCCTCTTCGTCTATTTCCAAAAGTATTTCTTTCATTATTCACCGCCTATTTTTTGAAGTCAAGAACTAATTCAAACTTTCCATCTTGAAGGACGAATCGAGAAATTTTTACAGATTTTAAAAGGGTATCAATAAAAGGATTTATTTTTACTTTATTGAAATCTATAAGAATTTCATAATCTTTTGAAGAAACAGCTTTGGTGAATTCTGAAAATATATAGAATATTCCTTCTAATATCTTTCTAACCCCTTCATCTCCACTCAATGATAAACGTAACTTCCCATTTTCTAAATCTTCCGGCTTTTCTAAAATTTTAATTAAAGATTCTACTGTAGAATCTTTTTCTAAAAAATTAACCTCCATTTGAAAATTCATTCCATCTTCCCTCAATTGTACATTCAAATTTTTTAGACCTTGTACTTGAGTATTTTCTTCTATAACTTTATCTATCAAACCGTTAATGAATTCTTCATCAACTTCGATTCTTAAACTTCCCAATTTAATTCCTCCTTCTAACTTTTGATTTTTTCTTTTTCAAAAATATTTTGTTCCTTTTCACACCAATTAAAGGTCCTGAAATCTTTTTTAAAATTATACCATAAAATTCATTTTATCAATCAAAATTATGTGGTACAATTAGTTGGTTTAAGATTTAAAAATACTGCTTTAATTACAAAAGAGGTGAAATTCATATGGCTCCTCCAGATTTTATCAGCAACGAAGCTTTCACAAATCTTTATTTATTACTTGTTAATTCAGTCTATATTTTGTTGCCCTTATCTCTAATACTTTTGCTTTTTTCAAAGATTTCTTTTAAAGTTACTATTTTTCTTTTGGGTGTTTATGGGTCTTATTCCATAGTCATACCTTATTTGCTAAAAATCCCGTTAATTAGTAATTTTGTTCTTACGTTTGGTGATTACAGTTTTTTTATTTATTTGATATTTAGTTTGATCTTCGGCTTTGTATTCTATCATCTGGTTAATATAGCCTTTGTAGTTGGTGGTTTTCTCTTAGGGGGCTTGGTTGGTTATTCAATAGGAACTTTTATCATCTCTTCAAATGGAGAATGGTTGAATAATCTACCTTTTCCCGTTTCGTACATTCCCTGGATAATTTTTACTATCTTAGGTGTGATTGTTGCGATAATCTTTTCAAAGAATTATCAGTCAATTATTTCAATCATTTCTGTAATATTTGGTAGTTTTATCCTGTCTTTTTATACCATTTATTTATTGGAAAAGCATACATCCATTAGCATTGGCAGTAATTCTTTACTAAGTGGATGGGAACAACTAAGCCAGCCTGAGTTTTTTGGAATCTTTATTTCTCTTATAATTTATATGATCTTAGGTTTTTTCTTAATTGTAAGATCCAACAGAAAAAAAGGTAATAATTGACACAATCTTGGAGGAATAAGATGATCCATTCTAACATAACAAATTCTTTAGATATTTTGGTCAATAAAATAGAAGATGTGAAACTTACAATTAAGGATGAAGTTGAAAGAAGGTTTGAAGAGTTTAAGGATATTGGAAAAAATGGCGATGAATTGGACTTATTCAGTGAACTATCTTTTTGTGTATTAACGGCAAATTGGAGGGCAAAGGGTGGCATAAAAGCTCAAAAATTAATCACGAAAGAAGGTTTCGCTTATTACAACGAAGAGCAATTAATATCAAAACTAAAAGAAGTTGGACATAGGTTTCCAAACGCAAGATCACGTTATATAGTTGAAAACAGATGGATAATCGGGAGCTTGAAAGACTTACTTCAAAAAGATATTTTAGAAAGTCGAAGATTTTTGGCTGAAAATGTAAAAGGTATAAGTTGGAAAGAAGCTAGCCATTTTTTAAGAAATGTTGGAAAAGAAGACGTCGCTATATTAGATAAGCATATATTGAGAGTTATGAATGATTATAATCTCGTGAAAGAAGTCCCCAAACCTTCTTGGACCGAAAAAAAGTACACTAAGTTTGAAAAAGAACTCAGAGCTTTTTCAAAGATCGTTGGAGAACCATTAGGGAAATTAGATCTGTATCTATGGTATATGGAAACTGGACAAATAGACAAATAAAAAAACTATTAACATACATAACATATGAAATTTCACATAAATTTGATACGCTACATTATGATTAGTTGTCATTTTTTATAAATAAATACAAAAAGGGGGAAGAATAAAATTGCCTCTGTATAAGTATAGATGTAAAAATTGTGGTTATGAGTTCACTGTATTGCATTCTATGAATGAAACACCTGAAGTTAATTGTGAACTATGTGGTTCAGGCGCTGAAAAGATGATTGGTAACGTTGGAATTTCTTTCAAAGGTGAAGGTTTTTATATTACTGATTCAAAAAAATCCAAGTCAAAGTCTTCTTCATCTTCGTCAAGTAAAGAATCAGATCAAATCGCTTCTTGACAAACAAATAGAGTTAAGGTATAATTAGAAAATGTAATAGGGCCATTAGCTCAGTTGGTAGAGCGACTGACTCTTAATCAGTAGGTCGTGGGTTCGACCCCCGCATGGCCCACCATAATTAATTTAATATTATATAATAAATAAAGAGGAAGTCACCCGTAGTTAACTTCCCACCCCGGGAAAGGATCAAAAAACCGTCAGGGGTACAAATTTTGAAAAAAGGCTCTTTGTTGAGAAAAGAGAATTTTTGTGTTTAGGAGAAAAGGGTGACATACCTGTCACTCTTTTTTTATTAGCCAAATAAGGAAGGTGATTGTATATAAGCGATAAAGTCGCTAAAAATGCAGAAATCAGAGCTAGAAAAGTTCTGGTAATAGATCAAGATGGAAACAAATTAGGAGAGATGTCAACAAAAGAAGCGTTAAAATTAGCCGAACAATCAGGAGTGGATTTAGTTTTAGTGGCACCTGAAGCCAAACCTCCAGTTGCCAGAATGATGGATTATGGTAAATATATCTATGAAAAAGAGAAGAAGGAAAAACTAGCTAAGAAAAAACAAAAAAAGCAAGTTCTTAAAGAGATGAAATTCAGACTTAGAATCGATGAGCATGACTTCAATACCAAATTGAAAAAGATAAGGGAATTTTTAGAAGATGGCTATAAAGTAAGAGTTGTAATTATGTTCCTAGGTAGAGATATACTTTTTAAAGAAAAAGGTAAAGAAATACTTGACAAAGTGATATCCAAGACATCCGATATTGCAAAAGTTTCCCGAGGGGCAAAATTATTGGGTAAAGATATGGATATTATCTTAGAACCAATCACTGAGGACAAAAAATAAGTAATCTATATTCTAAAAATTAGGAGGAATCAAGATGCCTAAATTAAAAACAAAAGGATCAGCAAAAAAAAGGTTCAAAGTCACTAGCAGCGGAAAAATTCTTCGACATAGAAACAATGTTGGGCATAATACAGGCTTCAAGAAAAGCAGCCATATGAGAAGACTTAAAAAAGAGGTTGAAGTACCTAAGGAAATATCGGATAAAGCCAAGAAATCACTTGGACTAAAATAATGATTTGAATTAAACTTAAGTTAAAGGAGTGTATAAAAGATGAGAATTAAAAGATCTGTTTCTTCTCGCAAAAAAAGAAAAAAATATTTGAAAGCGGCCAAAGGTTATAGAGGCGCAGTGAGTAGACGTTATTCATTAGCAAAACAACAATATTATAAATCTGGGAAATACTCTTATGCAGGTAGAAAAAACAAAAAAAGAGATTACAGAAACCTTTGGATAACACGAATCAATGCTGCTGCCAGAGCACAAGGATTGAAGTATAATGAGTTAATTCATGGTTTAAAATTGGCTAACGTCGAAATAAACAGAAAAATGCTTTCTGAACTTGCCGTAAACGATCCAGATGGGTTCAATGAATACGTAAATATTGCTAAACAATCTTTAGCTGAAAGTGTACAATAAATAATTAAAAACTAATATCAGGGCGAATCCAATCGCCCTTATTTTTTTACTCACAATGGATTTTACTTCCGTTTTCAACCTAACCCCGCAAATGATCTGGCGTGTTAACTTGACTGTACCCTCTAATTAGAGTATAATCTTCTTGACAGAGTGCTTTTATTAAGAATTATGGATTAAGTTAACACTTTAGAAATAAAAGATTTTCAAAAATAAGACTTTGATTTTAAAAGGGTAACATGGCGGAGCACTTTTGCTGATCTGTGCAAAACGCTTTTATAATGCTTTAGAAATAATTTCCATGTTCTCATTTGCGAAGCAAATGATGTTACGCAAATTTGGGGTTTTTAAGGGGTTTACCCCTCTACGGTCCGGCGAAGGAGAGCTGAAACAAGCTTCAGAGCTTCTAAAAATACTAGAAGATAAAGCTTTAGGAGGTATAAAAGTGGAGAGAAAAAAGAGCGAAAATGTTGTATGGCATGCTGGGAAGGTAAAAAAAGAAGATAGAGAAAGATTTTTAGGACAAAAAGGAGTAATCCTTTGGTTTACGGGGTTATCTGGATCTGGAAAATCAACCATAGCCCATGAATTGGAAGAAAGATTGTTGAAAATGGGAAAATTGTCGTATGTTTTAGACGGAGATAACATCAGGCATGGTTTAAATGGTGATTTAGGATTCTCACCGGAAGATAGAGAAGAAAATATTAGAAGGATAGGAGAGGTTGCAAAGTTATTTGCAGATCTTGGGATAATTACTATGACCGCCTTCATTTCTCCATACCAAAAAGATAGGCAGAGGGTAAGAGAGCTAGTAAAAGATGGTGAATTCATAGAGATATACGTAAAATGTCCAATTGATGAATTGAAAAACAGGGACCCAAAAGGTATGTACGAAAAAGCGATAAAGGGAGAAATAAAAAATTTTACCGGGATTTCTGCTCCCTACGAAGAACCCGAAAATCCCGAGTTAATTTTGAACACCGATTCAGAAAGCATAGATGAATCGGTTGAAAAGGTTATTGAATATTTGAGAAACAAAGATATTATCTGATTGCAGTCTTGTGCAAAAAGTTTTTTAAAATAAACTTTGATTTTGAATTTGGGGATCTTAAAGGAGCGAAGCCCCTTAACGTCTAATTATGGAGGTCTAAAAAATGATTGAGCCACACGGTGGAAAATTGGTCAACAAGATAGCTACTGAAGAAGAAAAAAAAGAATGGTTAAAAAGGTCAAAAGAGTTGAAAAGTGTAGGTGTAACTTATTTTGATCTATCTGAGTTAGAAAACATTGCAACAGGTTTATTCAGCCCTTTAGAAGGGTTTATGACAAAAGAAGATTACATTTCTGTTTTAAACAACATGAGATTATCTAACGGAACGGTATGGTCTATTCCAATAATTCTATCGGTAAAAAAAGAGATTGCAGACGAATTAAAAGTGGGAGAAGATGTATTGATAAAGAACCAAGAAGATTCAAAAGAGTACGCCATACTACATCTTCAAGAAAAGTTTGAAAGAAGAAAAGAAGAAGAGGCGTTGAAGGTTTACAAAACCCAAGACGAAACCCATCCTGGGGTGAAGTTTTTATACGAGCAAGGAGAAATAGCATTAGGTGGGGAGATTACCTTACTCAACAGGATAGAGCACGAAAACTTTCAAGAGTTCAGATTCGACCCAAAAGATACAAGAAAGATATTCTCTGAAAAAGGTTGGAAAACGATAGTAGCCTTTCAAACGAGAAATCCCATACACAGGGCACACGAGTATTTACAAAAAACAGCGCTTGAAATCGTCGATGGTTTGTTCTTAAACCCGTTGGTGGGAAAAACAAAAGATGAAGACATTCCTTCTGATGTGAGGATGAAATCCTACGAAGTTATACTGGACAAGTACTACCCAAAAGAAAGGGTATTTTTAGGGGTATTTCCTGTTAACATGAGATACGCTGGACCAAAAGAAGCGATCTTTCATGCGATATGTAGAAAGAACTATGGATGTACACATTTTATTGTAGGAAGAGACCATGCAGGTGTTGGGAATTACTATGGAACTTACGAAGCTCAAGAGATATTTGACCAGTTTAAACCCGAAGAGATAGGGATAGTACCACTAAAATTCGAACATGCATTTTATTGCAAAAAATGTGAAAACATGGCAACGGCAAAAACATGTCCACACGGAAAAGAAGACCATGTGTTCCTCAGTGGGACAAAGGTAAGGGAGATGCTTTCAAAAGGAGAAAAACCACCAAAAGAGTTCACAAGAGCCGAAGTTGCAGAAATACTAATGGAATACTATATGAACAAATGATTTAGTTAATTTTTAGATAACACATTGGATTGTTGGAAAATATACAAGGCGTCTGCATAAGGCGTCTTTTTTATTTTACAAAACAATACTTAGGCTTTTTACCAAAAAATCAATTTTGTGGGATTATATCACTAACTTTAGAGTTACTTACTCACGAGTTAGTAACTTGCGAGTAAGTAATTAGGTTTACTGTTTTGACAATCCATATTAATTTGATCGTAACAAAAATAGTTTATAATTTTTTTACCCTCCCCTGGTGGGATGGATAAAAGGAGGTGATTTTATGAAACATGAAAAGGCTCTTAGAAAACTTAAAACAGCGCGTGGACAGATTGATGCAGCTATAAAAATGATTGAAGAAGAAAGATACTGTATTGATATATCTAAGCAACTGTTAGCCACAATTTCCCTTTTAAAAAATGCTCACTCTGAAATATTGAAAAAACACATAGAAACGTGCGTGAAAGATGCCACATCTTCTAACGATGCCGAAGAAATCAATGTAAAATTGGAAGAACTTGAAGAGGTTTTCGATTATCTCAAAAAAACTTAGAAAAGGTGGTGTAGTAAATGAGTGAAGTCAAAGAAAAATCGTTAGAACCAACAAATTCTCAAGAAAAATTCGACGAAAATAATAAAGTATCATTCAGCGTTCAGGGGATGACATGCGCTACATGCGTAAAAAATGTAGAAAGGGCGCTTAAAAAATTAGAAGGGGTAAAATATGTCTCCGTCAATTTAGCGACAGAAAAAGCTGTATTAATATCACAAGAAGCTATTCCGATGAACAAAATCAAAAAGGCTGTATCAGACGTTGGATACAAGGTTTCTGAAGAAATGCCTACAGAGGATTTGATAGAAAAAAGATTCAAAGAATCACGCAAAGATATGTATATTTCATTAGCTTTCACGATTCCTCTTATGGTTCTTATGATCTTAAATATGAGTGGATTGAATATTCCTTTTCTGCTATTGATTGAGTTAATCGGTGCAGGCGCCACTATCTTAATACCGGGCAAAAAAACTTTAAAAAGCTCCTGGATCGCTTTATCTCATCTTCATACAAATATGGATACATTAATTTCTCTTGGGGCTATTTCCGCTTGGGCAACAACGATTTTAGCAATTGTAGGCTTAAATATTCTTTCTTTTGGTACTATTGCATCGATGTTGATTACCTTGAATTTGATAGGGAGATACATCGAAGCAAGGATGAAACATAGCACTTCAAGAGAAATAAAGCTCCTTCTTTCCATGAAAGTTGACAAAGCCAATGTAATTACTAATGAAGGTGTAGTTGAATTACCCATAGAGACAGTCAAAGTAGGTGATTTAATACTGGTGAGACAAGGTGAAAAAATTCCTTTAGATGGTACTATCTTAGAAGGACAAGCTTCGATAAATGAATCTATGATAAGTGGGGAGCCATTACCTGTATCAAAAGGCGAGCAGGATTCCGTAGTGAGTGGAACAATACTCGAATCTGGACTCTTAAAAATAAAAGTAGAAAAAGTGGGAGAAGACACATTCCTAAATCAAATGATCAAACTTGTAGAAGAAGCTTCATCCTCTAAAGTACCTATTCAAGCTCTGGCTGACAGAATAACCTTGTATTTCATACCAACGGTTTTTTCTTTAGCTGTCTTAAGCTTTATGCTTTGGTTTTTCCAATATGAAACATTTCAACCTTTTTTGATTAACGCTTCAAATGTCATTCCTTGGGTTCTTACAGATGCCGGCCCTCTATCTACAGCAATTTTTTCTTTTGTTGCCACTCTTGTTATAGCGTGCCCATGTGCACTTGGCTTAGCAACACCTATGGCCCTTGTGGCTGCAAGTTCTGTATCTGCCAAAAAAGGATTGATCATAAAAAATGGAGAAGCCATCCAAACGGCTAAAGATATAGATACAATTCTCATGGACAAAACTGGAACCTTAACTAAAGGCCAACCTTCAGTTATCGAACACAATTTAGATGATGAAACATTTTTTATTATTTCAGAAATAGAGAAAAATTCTACTCACCCATTGGCTAAAGCCATAGTCGAATACGCACATGAGCATATTAAGAATCAGAACATTGAAATCGAAGAAATAGAGGAAATAACAGGCAAAGGAATCGTTGGAACATACAAAAACAATGAATACTATATAGGTAAACCACGTGATGCAAAACCCTACCAAGAATTTATGGAAAACGCAGAGACGGTAATAGAGGTAAGTAAAAATGAAAAAATTGTTGGGTACATAAGAATCGCTGATGAGATTAAAAGTGATGCAGTAGAAGCTATAAAAAAATTAAAAGAAATGGGAATGGAACCCATAATGGTAACAGGCGACAACGAAAACACCGCCAGAGCCGTTGCTAAAAAGGTTGGAATTGATAAAGTCTTTGCAAATATATCTCCTCAAAATAAAGTAGAAATAGTCAGAAAATATCAGATAGAAGGGAAAAAAGTAGCTATGATAGGCGATGGAATAAACGATGCCGCAGCTTTAAAATCATCTGAGATGGGTATTGCAATAGGTAACGGAACGGATTTAGCAATAGAATCTGCGGATGTAATAATAAGCCAAGGAGAAATTTCAAAAGTAATAGATGCAATAAAGATATCTGAAATAACCTTTAAAAAAATCAAGCAAAACTTATTCTGGGCATTCTTCTACAACATTATTGCAATACCTTTGGCAATGGTTGGAATCCTTCACCCAGCTATAGCAGAGATTGCTATGTTATTTAGTTCCATAAACGTTATTTACAATTCTAGTCGAATTACAAAAAAACTATAGGAGGTGGAACAATGAAATATATCTTTGATGTACCAGATATGTCTTGCGAACATTGCAAAATGAACATAGAAAAGCAGTTAAAGTCTTCGGGTATTGTACAAGATTTCAGTATTGATTTAGAAAACAAAAAAGTTGAAGTTGAAACACTCCAAGAACCCGAAAAAATAGAAAACTTACTGGATGAAATAGGTTATCCCCCAAAATTGGTAAGCCAGGAATAATTTTTCAAAAAGCAGGAGCTTATGTGGCTCCTGCTAATATTATTAATTGATTAAATTTTTTACTTTCATATTTTTTTCAGCAGTCCAATCAATGCTCTATTGATAATCCACTTAAAACTTTTAGTCTTTGCGGGAAAATTTCAAAATACAAAGGAGAGTGGCCTAAAGATTCACCATCTACCTCTAAATACAGCTTTTCTTTGGATGTAATTTCTACCGATTTTCCTCTAAAGGTTTCCACAGCTTCATGATTTATAAAAGAACCATCGTATATTTTCCTTAAATTTGATAAAATTGTAGCAACAGATATCTTATCAACTACAGTTATGTCGAAAAGTCCATCGTCGTATTTTGCTTTAGGTGTAAACATCATCCCTCCTCCACTGTATCTACAAATTCCAACATTCAAGGTTAAAGCTTGATTTTCATAAACCTTTTCTCCATCAATTTTGATTTCAATATAGGGATCCTTGAACGAAAGTAAGGTGCTCAACAGAATTAAAGAGTAGGAAAGCTTGCCAAACAATCTTTTTTTACTTTTATTTGCCTTATAGGTGACTTCTGCATCAAACCCCATTCCTGCAACATTCACAAAATATCTTGTTTTTTCAACGCCTTTTTGAATATAACCAACCTTACCAACATCTTGCAATATAAAATTGTCTTTCTGTAAATTGCTTACCGCCTCTTCATAATTAGCAGGTATACCGACGCTTTTTCCCCAATCGTTACCAGAGCCAGAACCTATAGAACCAACTGATATTTCGATTGGATCGATAATATCCTGCGACATTATTGCGTTAACTATTTCGTTGACCGTTCCATCTCCACCAACAGAAACTAATTTTTTATACCCTTTTTTGATCCCTTCCATTGCCAAATTAAAACCATCGTAAGGCTTCTGGGTAAATAAATAATCAAAGGATATCTTTTTATTTTCCAAAATAGGATAGATATTTTTTGTCCATACTTTTAGGGCTTTACCCCCACCTGCTACCGGATTGACTATGAATAATATTTTATTTTCTTCCACAACAGCAGATCTCCTTCTTATTTCAATATTTAACTAATTTTTCTAAATTTTACCATAAAATGATCTTAACAAGAAAGCAAATCAAAAAAACCCCATTTGGGGTTTTGTTGGTTAAATAATTATTTAATTTTGTTAAAACCTACTTCATTCTTTAAGCCCACTATTTACCAAACTTTTTACAAACAAATCTTGAAGTAGAAAAAATATTATAAGGGTAGGTAAAGCAACTAACAGTGTCCCTGCCATTATCACTCCCCAATTGTTACTGGACTCTCCTGAGATCATCATCTTTACGCCAACCTGTACCGTCCTCATGTCATCTTGCATGGTAACTATCAAAGGCCAAAGATACATATTCCATGCATAAACAAAATTAATAATAGCCGCCCCAGCGATTATTGGCCCAGACAAAGGTACAAGCACCTTGAAAAAATATTGCATAGCTGAAGCACCATCTATTTTTGCTGCATCCTCTAAAGAGCGAGGAATCGTCATAAAATGTTGCCTAAATAGGAATGTATTGGTTGCTGAAGCGGTAAAAGGTATTATCAACGCCCAGTAGGTGTTAACCCAACCCAGATTTGACATCAGCATAAACAAAGGTAAAATCATAACCGTTTCTGCTGGCAAAAATAAAGTTACAAATAGTGTGGAAAACAATATGTTCTTTCCTTTAAATTGAAAAGAAGAAAAAGCATAAGCAGCCAATGTTCCTGTTATTAACTTTCCTAATGTTGTAAATGAAGCCACCAGCAAAGAATTGAACAACATTCTGCCCATTGGAACAAGTTGTATAGCTGTAATGTAATTTTTAAAATTGATACTTGAAGGAAAAAACTTAGGTGGATAAGAGAAAACCTCCGTTGGTTCCATAAAACTCATGGAAATTGCAAGTATGAAAGGTAAAAACATGAAAAAAGATTCAATTATTAAACCTATCTCTACAAAAACATAATTAACTTTTTCTCTGGTAGATTTCCTCATTATTGCTTGACTCCCTTCATTGATAATGAACCCTTTTCTCACCAAATCTAAAATAAAGAAAGGTGATAATTGACATAATAATAAATAAGATAACACTCTCAGCAGCTGCTAAACTTGTTTTTTGGAAAAAGAATGCGTCTTGATATAGTTTGTAAATTAAGGTTGTAGTGCTTCCTAAGGGTCCCCCTCTTGTCATAATGTCAATGATCCCAAACGACTCAAACATTCCATTGGTGATGTTCATAATAACTAAGTAAAATGTAATGGGAGAAAGTATAGGAAATTTTATTTTCCACATCCTTTGCCATACGTTCGCTCCATCAATAAGAGAACTCTCTATTATTGATTCCGATATGGACTGTAACCCTGCAAGGTAGAAAATAATTGAAAAAGGCAGCATCTTCCAAACACTGGCAACTATAACTGAAATTAACGCATATGGCACTTGATTTAACCAATTAATACTTTCTCCTGTGATTCTTGACAGAATATAATTCACATGCCCTGCAACCGGATTCAACATAAAGGTCCACAGCGCACCTCCAATAGTAAAGGAAATAACATAAGGAACAAAAATTAAAGTTCTATAAATTCTTACCCCAAAAACCTTATTATCTAATAATTGTGCGATCAGGTAGCCTAAAATAATGACTATTATTACCGTTGTAACTATATATATGATTGTGATCTTTAACGCATCCCAATATGCCTCATTCTCAAAAAGCTTAATGTAATTGTCTAAACCTGCATATATTTTCTTATTACCAAATGGTGATATTTTATAAAAGCTCATTAGAAAGGAGTTAATTGCAGGCCAATATATAAAAAGGGCAATAATTATTAGTGTCGGTGCAAGCAAAAGATAAGGTGTATATTTTCCCCACTTCATATTTTATTTCCTCCCAAAAAACCAAGGAAGAAAATTCTTCCTTGGATTAACAACATTTGAAATTCTAGACTTATCTTAGAGATTCATTTAATAGATTATTGATAGAATTCGTTATATTCTTGGATTAATTCTGTTACTCTACTTTCAGCCCAGCTCAGTGCCTCTTCAGGTGTCATTTGTCCATCAACCATTCTTTCATACGCTATTTCTATAGTCTCTCGTGTTTCAGGGAACACTCCAATAACTGCTCCAGCGGAGTTGAAATCTCTTTTAGCTAGCAATAGTTGCAATAAGGAAGTGAAGTAATTTGGGTTCTCAGCATAGAACTCTTCATAGTGCAGCCTTTGAATGGCATCTTTTCTAACTGGAAAATACCCTGTACCTTGGTGCCATCTTATCTGTTGATCTTCACGATTGACAAACTTCAAAAATTCCCAGGCAGCTTTGGTTTCTTCGTCTGTATGGCCATCTATCAACCATAAACTTGCTCCTCCAATAACTGGTCCTCCACTGACACTTATATCTGGAACAGGTAAAAAGGCTGTACCTAACTCGTAGCCGTTACTTTCTAACCCTTCTTGAAAAACCTTTACATCAGATGTAGAAAAGAAATTCATAGCTGCTCTACCTGAAACGAAATTTTGTCCGGCAGCATTCCAATCTTCCCTAGCTGTATTAAGAATTAAACCTTCTTTGTTCAATTGGTCAAACAGTTCAAATATTTTTAAACCTGCTTCACTATTAAAAACAGCCTCTGTCGCTCTAGCGGTTCTTCCGTTATCGTTGTTAACAAGTGGCGCATCAGCGGCAGCCATAAGTTGTTCAATTATCCATGAATGGGTAGGCCAAGTTAATCCGTACTGAACGGTAGTTCCATTTGAGTCTTTCTTTGTTAAAATTCTGGAGTATTCCAATAGTTCTTCGTAAGTTTGAGGAGGTCTATTTGGATCTAAGCCTGCTTCTTCAAAGAGCGTTTTGTTGTAATACAACAAAGCGGTAGATGAATTGAAAGGCATGGAGTACAACTTCCCATCAACTTTGTAATAATTTAATATCGGTTCCAACAAAACTCCTACATCATAAGAATCATCTTGATCAAGTAAATCTTGGACAGGAACTATGACACCGCTGTCTATCATCAATCTTGTACCTATTTCGTAAATCTGTACTATGTGAGGTGCATTCCCGGATTGTACCCCTGCAATAAGCTTATTCAACGTCTCAGGATAACTTCCTGAATATTGCGCATTTACTTTTATATCCGGATAAGCTTCTTCAAAATCACTCACAATATCTTCAATCAAAGCTATCCTGTCTCCACTCATCGCATGCCAAAACTCTATGGTTACAGGGAAAGACAAAACGCTTAACAAAGAAACCATAAATAAAAACATAACCGTCCTTTTCACAAAACTCACCTCCAATAAATTTTTGAAACTATTTAAAGACTTTACTCAGCATCTTCTTGTACTTCAATAGTACTTTATTTTTATTTGTGAAATATAAGGAAATATAAAGTTTTATTAAAACTAAATATTTCCAAAGTTCTTTTCTTGTTTTTTACTATCTTATCTATTAAGTTGTGTTATCATTAATTGGATTGCTATCTAGGAGGTCGAAATAAAACATGTTAGAAGACATAACCAAGAAAAAGTTAGAGAACGGATTAAGAGAAGTTAAAAAATCACAAACACTTAGTATTCTCCAAATTTCGCAAATGGAATACTTTGAAGACAAAGAAAGAAGATTCAAGCCTGAATTCAACGATTCAATAGACTGGAAAAAGATAGAAAAAGAGGAAAAGTGGGGAGGGTACGATAAGGTATTTTGGTTTAGAAAAAATATCGAAGTGCCTGAAAGTATTGGTGAAGAAAGTCTATTTTTGAGGGTTTCTTTGGAAAAAGATGGTGATTTGGACGTTATTCCTGACTATCCTGAATCTTTACTCTTTGTAAATGGTCAATTCGTTCAAGGAATAGATAAATACCATAAAGAGGCTATAATATCGCCAAAGATTGTACAAGGAAATGTATTGAGGATATACTTAAGGTCATGGACTGGCTTGAGAGGGGAATTAAATTACAGATTTTCAGGTTTGGAACTTTACAAAATAGATAAATATTCACAAAAGTACTATTTCTTAGCAAAGAATGTTCTTGACACAATCGATCAACTAAGTCAAAACGATATTGTAAGAGTAAAATTATTCAATATTTTAAACGAGTCTTACAAAAGAATCAATTTTATAAAACCTCGATCCAAAGAATACTATGAATCAATAAAAGACAGTTATAGTTTTTTGCAAGAAGAATTGAAAAAAATGAGAAATTTTAAGCTGGATTCTCCGAAAGTTGTTTTGACAGGACATTCTCATATAGATATGGCATGGCTTTGGACAGTTTTACACACAAGAGAAAAAGCACAAAGAACCTTTTCGACGGTTCTCAATCTGATGCAAGAGTATCCAGAATATATATTTATGCACTCTTCTCCGGCATTGTACAAGTTCTTAAAAAACGATTACCCTGAGTTGTATGAAAAAGTAAAGGGAAAAATAAAAGAAGGCAGATGGGAAGCAACTGGTGGTATGTGGATAGAGTCTGATTCCAATATTTCTCCAGGTGAGTTTTTGATAAGACAGATACTATTTGGGAAAAGGTTCTTAAAAGAAGAGTTTGGAATTGATTCTAAAGTTGTATGGTTGCCAGATGCATTTGGTTACACATACGCCCTTCCTCAGATAATAAAGAAAAGTGGAATGAAGTACTTCGCTACAACCAAAATAAGCTGGAATGAGATCAACAAATTCCCTTACGATACTTTTTGGTGGAAAGGCATCGATGGGACTAAAATTCTATCCCATTTTATTACGACTCCAGATAAGAACAATTATTTTTATACCTACAACGGTATGGTGGAACCTTTCACGATAAGGGGGATATGGGATAACTACAAACAAAAAGATATAAACGATGAATTACTTCTTGTCTTCGGTTGGGGAGATGGGGGAGGAGGCCCAACATATGAAATGTTAGAAAATTATGAAGCAATAAAAGAAATCCCAGGTTTACCCCAAGTGGATATGGGAAGAGTAGAAGACTATTTTGCGAAATTGGGTGAAAGAATAAGGGATAAAAATGTCCCAGTTTGGGATGATGAGCTGTACTTCGAATTACATCGAGGTACGTATACTTCACAAGCCCTTGTGAAAAGAGAAAACAGAAAATCAGAAGTATTGTACCATAACGCAGAATTCTTAAATTCTATGGCTTTGAAATTATTTAAAAATTTCGAATATCCTAAAAATTCTCTAAATGAAGGATGGGAACTATTATTATTAAATCAATTCCACGATATTTTACCAGGTTCCTCAATAAGAGAGGTTTACGAAGATGCAAGGAGGGACTTTGAAAAGATAAAGAGGATAGCTAACAAAGAGATCGAAAGAGCTATTTTCATGATTTCAAAAGAAATAAAATGCAAAGAAGACAGTTTGGTATTATTCAATACCACCCCCTTTGAAAGGGACGAGATTTTAGAGCTAGAAAACGGTAAAAAAACTTTGGTTAGAGGAATCCCCCCTTTTGGCTATAAAAGTATTAAGGTATCAAATTTGGAGCAGAAGCAAATTGATGAAAAAATGATCATAAAAGAAGATTACATTGAAAACAGATACTATATAATCGAATTCAATGAAAAAGGGCAGCTTAAAAGATTATACGATAAAGAAAATAAAAGGGAAGTACTAGAAGAGGGGAAATTGGGAAACGTGCTACAAACCTTCGAAGATAAACCTTACTTTTTTGACGCATGGGATATTTCTCCTTATTTCAACGAAAAGATGAAAGAGGTTACTGATTTAATCGAAGTAAAAGTAGAGGCAGAAACTCCTTTAAAAAGTGTTTTAAAATTCTCATGGAGGTTTTATGACTCAACTATCGAACAAAGAGTCATTGTGTACAACCACATAAGAAGAATCGATTTTGATACACATGTTGACTGGAAAGAGAAACAGATTTTATTAAAAACAGCTTTTCCTGTTAATATAAGGAGCACAAAAGCCACCTACAACATACAATTTGGGAACATAGAAAGAAGTACGACCAACAACACGAGTTGGGATATAGCAAAGTTTGAAGTCCCTGCACAGAAGTGGGCAGATCTTTCAGAAACAAATTACGGAGTTTCACTATTAAACGATTGTAAACATGGATACGATATAAAAGAAAACGTTATGAGACTCACTCTTCTCAGATCACCAATCGAACCCGATGAAACCGCTGATAGAACAGAACATATATTCATTTACTCTCTTTTACCACACGCTGGAACATGGAGAGATTCACAAGTAATACAAGAAGCCTACAAATTGAATTATCCTGTAATAGTTAAAAAGATAAGAAAAAACGAAGAAGGAAACCTCCCTGACAATTTCTCTTTTATCAAGGTCAACGATTTTGATGTGGTAATTGAAACCATAAAAAAAGCGGAAGATGATGACTCTATACTAATTAGACTTTTCGAAGATAAAGGCAGTCGAAAAAAGGAAGTGGAAATAGAATTTTTTAGAAGTTTAAAAAAAGTGGTTGAATGTAATTTAATTGAAGAAGAGGAAAAAGAAATTGCATTTAAAGATAATAAAATCGTATTCAGTATAACACCATACGAAATAAAAACCTTTAAAGTGTGGTTTTAATTTAAAGAAAAGGCGGATTTTCTCCGCCTTTAGTTTTTTTAAAGCCATTCTCTTTCCATATAATGCGTATGCAATAATTGATGTGATTTTTCGCTTCCAGGTTTTTCCAAATATTCATTGTATAGTCTAACAATTGATGGGTTTTCATGGGACTTTCGAATGATCTTTGATTTGTCAACAACATTCAAAGCATCTATTCTCTTTTTAATAACGTTGAGATCACCATGATGGTATGGTTGGCCACCGCCTCCGACACATCCCCCTGGGCAAGCCATAATTTCGATTAAATGCAATTCTATCTTACCAGATTGAACATCTTCTAAAAGCTTTCGTGCGTTACCTAAGCCATAAGCAACTCCAACTCTTAATTTTTTCCCATTAATTTCAACTTCTGCAACTCTTATAGACTCATATCCATGAAGTTGCTCAAATTCTACTTCTTTAAGTTCATTCCCGGTTATCCATTCATAAGCGGTTCTTAAAGCTGCCTCTGCAACTCCTCCCGTTCTTCCAAAGATGGCTGCAGCACCGGTAGATTCTCCTAAAGGACTATCGTACTCCCTTTCTGGGACAGCTTTGAAATTAATTCCTGCTTCTTTGATCATTTTTGCCAGTTCCCTGGTAGTCAATACATAATCAACATCCCTGTATTCAGGCGAAGTATTTATTTCTTCTCGAGCTGCTTCATATTTTTTTGCCAAACAAGGCATTATAGATACAACGGTTATATTTTTTGGATCAATATTATTTTTTTGTGCATAATAACTTTTTGCTATTGCCCCAAACATCTGTTGAGGGGACTTGGCAGAAGAAGGCATCTCAAGCAAATTAGGGAATTGATGTTCGATAAATTTAACCCATCCTGGGCAACAAGAGGTCAACATAGGTAAGAAACCTCCATTTTCTAACCTTTCTTTGAACTCAGTGGCTTCCTCCATTATTGTTAAATCTGCTCCAAAATTGGTATCGAAGACCTTATCAAAACCCATTAGTTTTAAAACACCAACCATCTTCCCAGTAGAAATAGTTCCAGGTTCGTAACCGAATTCTTCCGCTAAGGCTACTCTCACTGCAGGAGCGGTTTGAACTACAACATGTTTCTCTTCATTCTCCAATTCTTTCCATACTTCATCTATGTAAGATCTCTCAACTAAGGCACCGGTAGGACAGACAGCCGCGCATTGTCCACAGAATGTACAGGTTGTTTCTTCTAAAGGCAAGTCAAAAGAAGGTTTGACAACGGCGCCAAAACCTCTGTCTATTGCTGAGAGAACACCAACCGTTTGAAAATCGTTACACATGGTTTCGCATCTTCTGCACATAATACATTTGTTAGGATCCCTAATTATTGCTGCAGATATATCTTGATCATAATTAGATGTCTTCCCAAAGTAAGGATTGTTCACAACGTGCAGTTCAGCAGCAATTTTTTGTAGTTCGCAATCACCATTTTTTGGACATTTTAGACAATCTTGTGGATGATCGGATAACAACAATTGAACAGCTGTTCTTCGAGCTTCTACCGCCATTCTCGAATGTGTCTTTATTTTAATTCCTTCAAACACTGGTGTTGTACAAGCAGGAGCCAAAGTTCTTCTTCCCTCTATTTCAACCATACAGACTCGACATGAAGAAGGCTTATTTTCTATATTGACATCCTTTAAGTTCATATAACAAAGTGTTGGTATATAGCCCCCAAATTTTTGAACAGCCGTTAAGACGGTATCCTTTTCGGAAGCCTCAAATTCATTGCCATTTATATATACTTTAGGCATTTATTATTTCCCTCCTAACCAAAAAATTTATACTATTTTTATTGCGTTGAATCTACATGTTGAGTAGCAAGATCCACATTTTATACACTTTTCTTGTTCAATCGTATGAGGTTTTCTTAATTCTCCTAGTATCGCTTCAGTAGGACATACCCTTGCACAGGCGGTACAACCTGTACAATTTTCTGGAATTATTTCGTACCTTATCAAATTCTTACATATTCCAGCTCGACAGTTTCTGTCCAATATATGTTCTTTATATTCATCCTCAAAATACCTATAAGTAGATAGTATCGGATTTGGAGCAGTTTGTCCTAAACCACATAAAGAACCATTTTTTACGACATTAGCCAAAGATACCATGTAATCAAGATCTTCCATTTTAGCATTCCCAGAAGTTATTTTTTCAAGCATTTCTAAAAGCCGTACGTTTCCTACTCGACAAGTAGTACACTTACCGCAGGATTCATCAACTGTAAATTGAAGATAGAATTTTGCAACATCGACCATACAAGTATCTTCATCCATAACAATCATTCCACCAGAACCCATCATCGAACCCAACTCTTGAAGGCTGTCGTAATCTATAGGGGTATCCAAGTATTCTTCAGGAATACATCCTCCCGAAGGACCTCCGGTTTGAACCGCTTTGAACCTTTTATCTCCTTTGATCCCTCCACCTATATCAAAGATTATATCTCTCAAAGTTGTACCCATTGGAACTTCAACAAGACCAACATTCTTAACATCCCCTGCAAGTGCAAACACTTTCGTACCTGGAGAATTTTCTGTTCCGTATTGTTTGAACCAGTCGGCGCCATTGAGTATTATAGGCGCTATATTTGCAAGTGTTTCAACGTTGTTTATCACGGTCGGTTTTTTCCATAAACCACTATTAGCAGGAAAAGGAGGCTTGTTTGTAGGCTCCCCACGAAAACCTTCTATCGAATGGATCAAAGCGGTCTCTTCTCCACAGACGAAAGCTCCTGCTCCCAGTCTGATATCTATATCAAAAGAAAAATTACTTCCTAAAATATTTTCTCCAAGCAATCCATAATTTTTAGCTTGTGAAATACCTACCTTTAGTCTTTCAACAGCCAAAGGATATTCAGCTCTTATGTAAATAATCCCTTTCTGGGCACCAATTGCGTATCCAGCTATAGCCATACCTTCTAACACGGAATGAGGATCACCCTCTAATACAGATCTATCCATAAATGCTCCCGGATCACCTTCATCTGCGTTACATACTACGTATTTTTCGTCTCCTTTGGCTTGCATGGCGAATTTCCATTTCAAACCGGTTGGAAACCCACCACCACCTCTACCTCTCAAATTTGAATCTAAAACCGTTTGAACTACCTCTTCCCTTTTTAATTTAAGAGCTTTTACCAAGGCTAAATAACCATTATTTTTTAAATAATCTTCTATATTTTCAGGATCGATATTTCCTGCGTTCCTTAAAACGATTCTTACTTGTTCAGGCATCGTTTTACCTCCCTCAAATTGCTTTTTTATGGGTTTCTTCTATTATCAATTCTTCGGCGATTTTTCCCTCTACTAAATGAGTTTTAACAAGATCTTTTACTTTCGACTTTGTAACGTTGCCATATAATATCGGTCCTTTTCCTGGTTCGTTAACTTCTACTGTTGGCTCAGCATAGCAGTATCCTAAACATCCTGTTTTAATAACTTCAATATTTTCTAATTTTTCTTTTTCTATCTCTTTTATAAGCTCATCGTACGTCTCATCAGCTCCGGCTGAGATTCCACAGGTACCTAAAGCAACTTTTAATACAATTTTATTTTTATTCTCTTTTTCTTTGAGTTCATTTATCAACGATTCTAATTGCTCTAAACTCTTTAATTTAGGCATAGAAAAACCTCCTATCAACTATTTTTCTCTTTGGCTCTATAATCTCTAATTATTCTTCTTACATCGTTTATTTTAAGTCTCCCATATACTTTTTCCCCTATTTTTACGACAGGTGCCAAACCACAAGCACCTAAACACCTAACCGGATGAATAGAAAATAATCCGTCCTCGGTTACTTCTTCTTCTTCAACATTTAAAATCTTTTTGAATTCGTCTAAGATTTCGTTCGCTCCTCCCACGTAACAAGCTGTTCCTAAGCATACACTTATAGGATACTTACCTTTAGGTTTTGTGGAGAAAAAATTGTAGAAAGTCACAACACCATAAACTTGAGAAGAAGGAATTTTCAGTTTTTTTGCCACTAATTTTTGCACTTCATTTGGGATATATCCTAGATTTTCTTGAACTTTATGCAAAACTTCAATAAGCAAGCTCCTTCTTTCTTCTTCGGTTTTGTCCGTCAAATCGAGTGAATTAAGATAAGTTTCAATGTCTTTTAATTTGCTTTCAAGAAGTTCTTCCATTCATTTTCCTCCTTGTATAATTAGGTTTTATTACACATATAGCGCCCTTTCACCCCGCTCCCCACCCTTTTATGGAAGGGACCTTCGGTCCCTTAAACTCTGTAGCCTACGCATAAAGAAGTGGAAAGTTCCTGACCATACGCATTAGGAAACAAGTTAAAAAATTCACTAATAATATACCTGATTGATTATACCATTTTTTATAGATTAGTAATTTAATAAAATATAAACCAGTTATTACTTTTTTCAAAAATTCGAAACAAAATAATCTTAAAATTCTACCCAACTAGCACCTCTTTTTGTACTTTCTACACATTTTTCTATAAATCGCATTCCCTCTACTCCGTCTTCCACAGTGGGAAAATCTAAATCTCTCTGCTCTAGAATTTCTCCTTTTTTCTTTTTTGTAATAGCGTTTATAAACTTATCGTATACCCTTGCAAAGGCTTCAACATACCCTTCCTGATGCCCACCAGGAGTCACATAATCATTTTTAATAAAATCATCAACCTTTTCGCTTCCTCTTGATAAGGTTATAAAAGGATGATTCACTTTAGAGATCTTCAAGTAATTTGCGTGTTCTTGTGACCATTCTATAGATCCCTTTGTCCCATATATACCGATATCCAAAGTATTTTCATGTCCCACAGCAATTTGAGACGTCCAGTATATTCCTTCTGCCCCATTATCGTAATTTATTAGTATAGATGCATTATCATCAAGTCTATCTGGCTCGACAAACTTGTCCATTCTGGCGATTAAGGTCTTTATCTTTAACCCTGTTAGGAAAGAAACCACGTTATCAACATGTACTCCGATATCAGCAACGCAGTTGGATAAACCTGAAACTTTTGGATCTGATCTCCATTCATGGCGAGAATTTTTACCGGCAAAGGGAACCTTTGCCATCCACTCACTTATGTATCGACCATTGATAAATCTAACCTCGCCTATTTCCCCTCTTTTAATTAACTCCCGTGCATATCTTAACATAGAATAACCCGTATAGGAGTAAGCAACAGCAAAAAGTAGGTTGTTTTTTCTTGCTAACTGTTTTAGTTCTTCAGCTTCTTTTAGAGTTATGGTTAATGGTTTTTCACACATCACATTTATTCCAGATTCTAAAAATTTTTTTGCCACTTCATAATGTGAACTGTTGGGTGTAACAATGGATACAAAATCTATTTTATCGGGCCTTTTGGACTCCTCCTCAGCCATTTCTTCATAATTTCTGTACAATCTTTTCTCTTCTATTTTTAACTCTTTTCCTGTTGCCAAAGTGTTTTTGAAGTTTCTGGAAAAACTTCCACAGACTAATTCTGCCTTCCCGTGTAGATTTATAGCTTTTCTGTGGACTATACCTATTTGAGAGTCTTTACTTCCACCTACCATTCCATAAGTCAATCTTTTGAACATATTTTATCCTCCTCCTATTGAGTTTTATACTATCTTTGGAAACTCTAACCTTTCTTTAGCGCCCTTTCACCCACACACCTCCATTTTTCGAACTTTCTACACATTTTTCAATAAACCTCATCCCTCTTAATCCCGCGTTTACACTTTGAAAATGGGCATTGTCGTTGGTTATAATTTCACCGTTCTTTTTACTTACTAAATCGGTAATAAATGTGGAATAAGTATTTTTGAAACCTATGTTTGTTCCAGAAATTTCATCAACATTTTGAATTATCTCTTCTTCGTGGTCTTCATGCAAAATTGTTAATTTGTTTGCCTGCTTAAAACTCCATTTCAGTGTAGCTTCTGAACCATACACAGAAAGGTTGAAATTGTTGTTCTCTCCAACAGCAATTTGAGACATGAAAAGTAACCCTTTACTTTTATCTTTGAAATTTATCATCACGGTGGAATTATCTTCCAATTTTCTCGATTCAACAAAAGTATCAAGACGAGCACATAAACTATCGATTTCTTTTCCAATAAGATATGAAACCATGTTTTCCACATGACTGCCTATGTCGGCGGTAGTATTAGCCAAACCACTTTGGTTTGGATCCAATCTCCATTGAGCTTGTTTATTTTCATCTTCGATCTTTTTAGCAAGCCATCCCTGAATGTATTGTACGTTAACGAACCTTATTTCACCCAACTCACCTTTTTCTATTTTGTGCCTTGCTAAGGAAATCACCGGATACCCCACATATGAATACGTCACACACAACAAAAGATCGTTATCATCTGCTAACTGTTTTAACTCTTCAGCTTCTTTTACTCTTGTTGTGAGGGGTTTATCGCAGACAACATTTATACCTTTTTCTAAGAAGGCTTTAGCTATTTCATAATGGGAAGAATTCGGAGTAGCAATAACTACAAAATCAATTTTATTTTTCTTTTTGCTCTCCTCTTCGGCCATTTCGAAGTAATTTTCGTACAATCTATCTTTCTTTATGTCCCATTTTTTGCCTGTTTTTAATGTTTTTTTATAATCCCTTGAAAAACACCCACTAACTATACTTGCCCTTCCATCTAATAATATTGCATTTCTATGTGCCTCACCTATCATAGAATCAATGGATCCTCCAACCATTCCGTAGGTTATTCTTTTTGACATAAAACACCTCCATAAAAAGATTTATTTTTATTTTTATTTTTATTATTTTAACATAATTACTTTTTCTTTTAAAAATATATATGATATAATTTTAACAAGGTAAATTTAATCTTTTTTATTTCCCCATAATTATAATAAATGTTCTAATTAAAAGGAGGGATACATAGTATGGCAGGAAGATTGGAAGGAAAAGTCGCTATTATTACAGGAGCCGCAAGAGGAATGGGAAAAGCTGAAGCTGAACTCTTTGCAAAAGAAGGTGCAAAGGTTGTTGTTGCCGATATTTTAGACAACGAAGCTAAAGAGGTAGCAGATAAAATTAACAAAGATGGATGCGAAGCAATGGCTGTGAAACTTGACGTTTCAAAAGCTGATGACTGGAAAAAAGTTGTTGATCAGGTAACTGAAAAATGGGGGAAGGTTGATGTATTAGTAAACAACGCAGGTATTTTGAGTATGAACGGAGTAGAGGGAACAACAGAAGAAGAATGGGATCGTGTAATGAACATAAACGCAAAGAGTCAATTTTTGGGTATAAAGTATGTTTTGCCAGCTATGAAGAAAGCAACAAAGGGTTCTATAATCAACATTTCATCTATTTATGGGCTCATAGGTAGTGGAGCTGCTGTTGCTTACCACGCTTCAAAAGGCGCATCAAGATTGTTAACAAAGACCGTTGCAGCTGAACTTGCTAAATACAACATTAGGGTGAATTCAATACATCCTGGTGTAATAAGAACACCGATGACTGATGAAATACTAAAAGACGAACAAGCGGCTAAAGGACTTCTTGGAACTACCGTACTAGGTAGGCCTGCTGAAGCTGAAGAAGTTGCCAATGGAGCTTTGTTCTTAGCTTCCGATGAATCCTCATTCATGACAGGTTCTGAATTGGTTATTGATGGAGGATACACTGCATTATAATAATAAATCGTATCATCAAAACATCCGCGTAAAGCGGATGTTTTTTATATGTTTGATCATAGTTAATCACCATAAAAATAGGTTAATGGAATTTATTATGAGTGAATACGTTTATTTGAAATTTCTTCCATATTGATGTATAATTTAACGGTTAAAAATCGTTTGCATGAGGAGGAAAAACATGAAAGTTTTAGTAATCAACTCAGGGAGTTCTTCAATTAAATATCAACTTCTTGAAATGGATACAGAAAAAGTTTTAGCCAAAGGATTGGTTGAAAGAATAGGCATAGAAGGATCAAGAATCATCCATAGAAAAAACGAAGGAAAATATGTTATAGAGAAGGCTATAAAAAATCATGAAGAAGGTTTAAAAGAAGTTTTAGATCTCTTAACTTCTGAAGATTACAAGGTTATTTCATCTCTAAAGGAAATAGATGCAGTTGGACATAGAGTGGTGCACGGGGGTGAAAGATTTTCTTCTTCTGTTATTATTGACAAAGAGTCTTTGGATGCAATTGAAATGATGTCTTTTTTGGCGCCGTTGCACAATCCTGCAAACGTCATGGGAATAAAAGCAGCGATGGACCTTTTACCCAATGTGCCACAAGTTGGGGTATTTGATACTTCTTTCCACCAAACTATGCCAAATACTTCTTTCTTGTATGCAATCCCGTATGAGTACTACGAAAAATACAAGATTCGACGTTATGGGTTCCATGGTACGAGTCATAAATATGTTTCAAGAAGGGCAGCCGAAATATTGGGAAAAGATATAAAAACACTTAAAATCATAACCTCACACATTGGAAATGGGGCATCCATTGCCGCTGTAAAAAATGGTCAATCTTTCGACACTTCAATGGGATTCACTCCTTTAGAGGGTTTAGTTATGGGAACAAGAAGTGGGGATATAGATCCTGCCATTGTTTCATTTCTGGCTCAAGAAGAGGGATTAACAGCAAAAGAAGTTATAGGAATATTGAATAATAAAAGTGGAGTCTATGGAATAACGAAAGGTTTCTCAAGTGATATGAGGGATATTGAAGATAAAGCATTAGAAGGAGATAAAGTTTGTCGTCTTGCACTTGACATTTATGAGTACAGGATAGCCAAATATATTGGAGCTTACGCTGCAGCGATGAACGGTGTAGATGTTATAGTGTTTACCGCTGGCGTAGGAGAGAATTCTCCAGTAACAAGGGAAGAAATATGTGAAAAGTATTTAACTTACCTTGGTGTAAAGATAGATAAAGAGAAAAACAATTTTAAAGGCTTAGAAAGGGTCATAAGTACTCCCGATTCTAAGGTAACTGTGTTGGTAGTTCCAACAAACGAAGAACTTATGATAGCAAGAGAAACCAAAGAATTGGTTTCAACCAAAAATTAAATTCTAAAATTTTGTATAAAGATACTAAAACTGTAGAGCTAACTTATTAGTTGCTCTACAGTTTTGTTTTAAGGTTAATAATTCTTAGTTGCTTTAGTTAGAGCTGAATCAATATCCTCAATCAAATCATCTATGTCTTCTATCCCAACGGATAGTCTAATCATATCAGGACTTACCCCAGAAGCCAACTGTTCTTCTTCACTTAACTGCCCGTGAGTGGTACTAGCAGGATGAACGGCGAGTGATCGAACATCGCCAACATTTGCAACATGGGAAAATATTCTTAAACTTTCGATAAATCTTTTCCCAGCTTCTACTCCACCTTTTACTCCGAAGGAAAGCATGCCTCCAAAACCATGTTTTAGATATTTAACTGCATTTACATGAGTTTTATGATTTTTCAATCCTGGATAATTTACCCAGCTCACCCTCGAATCTTCGGATAGGAATTCTGCAATTTTCATTGCGTTTGAAGAATGCCTTTCCATTCTTAAACTCAATGTTTCAATGCCCTGCAATATCAAAAAAGAATTGAAAGGACTTATTGAAGCCCCTAGATCTCTTAACCATTGGGAACGAGCTTTCGAGATATAGGCAGAGTTGCCAAATCTTTTATAAAAGCTTATCCCATGAAAAGCAGGGTCTTCTTCAGTTAACATACTGAATTTACCATTGTTCCAGTCGAAATTTCCACTATCAACAATAATTCCACCAATTGAATTGCCGTGCCCGTTTAAATATTTGGTTAAAGAGTGAATAACGATATCAGCGCCAAATTCGAAAGGTTTGCACAAGTAAGGTGTAGCGAAGGTGTTATCTACGATCAAAGGGATACCATTCTCATGAGCTATCTTAGAAATCTGCTCAAAATCAGGTACAGAAAGTTCGGGATTCCCGATAGTTTCCACATAAACCGCCTTTGTCCGATTATTTATATTATTTTTCAAGCTATCCATATCGTCAATATCAAAGAAGTTGGGCTTTATTCCAAATTTACTCAAAGAATTTTTAAATAATGTAAAAGTTCCACCATACAAAGAGCTTGCTGTAAGTATTTCATCTCCTTCTTCCATAATGTTTAACACCGCTATCGCTTCTGCAGCTTGCCCTGAAGAAGTGGCTAAAGCACCCACACCACCTTCCAAAGCAGCAACTCTTTTCTCCAACACATCGGTTGTCGGGTTCATTATACGTGTATATATATTCCCGGATTCTTCCATGTTGAAGAGCCTAAGGGCATGAGCTGAATCTTCAAAGGTATAAGATGAAGTCTGGTAAATTGGTACTACGTTAGCCCCGGTGGTTGGATCTTTTTCAAAACCCGCATGAACCATTAAAGTATCAAAGTTGTGATTTCTTTCTTCCATATTTTTCCTCCTCATTTGTTTAAAATTATAGTGATTTGAGAAACTCTAAAACTTGTGTTAGCGCCCCTTCGACCCGCTGCCCGAGCGATAAAATTTTTAACAATAAAGGCAAATGTGTTATAATCAATATCAGCTATAATAAAGTGAAAAGGAAGGATTGAACAAATGAATTGGGTTATACCTATCATTATCTTTTTTGACCAACTAACTAAAAAACTTTCTGAAACGTTTCTTTTAGAAAAAAATATTAAAATCGGATTTTTCCAGTTGACTTACGTTGAAAACACAGGCATCGCTTTTGGACTTTTTAAAGATATGGCTTTGTTTCATGGTATCTTCTCTACACTAATAGTAATTTTTCTTTTTATCTTAAAAGAAAAATATAAAGAAAAATATAAGTTTTTTACTACGTCTTTTGACTTGGGTATCGCTTTTATTATAGGAGGAGCTTTAGGTAATATCTTTGATAGAATCAGGTTAGGATACGTTGTAGATATGATATATTGGCCAAACTTTTCTATATTCAACGTAGCTGATATATTCGTGACGTTTGGTGGTGTGATTTTATTATACCATTTTTTTAAAAGGAGCAAATATGGAAAAAAGAATGTATAAAGTTGAAAGGGAAGATGAACAAAAAAGGCTTGATATATACATTGCCCAAAAAATGCCCATTGAAATTTCTAGAAATCTCATCCAAAATGCAATAACTAAAGGACAAATTACCGTCAACGGATCTCAAAAGAAACCTCATTACAAGGTTAAAAAAGGTGATGAAATTCAGATAGATTTTGATGAATTGCTAGAAGAAACCAAAGAAGAGGAAATCTTACCAGAAAATATACCACTAAATATACTGTATGAAGATGACGAATTAATCGTTATCAACAAACCTGCTGGTTTGATAGTACATCCAACACCGAGTATCAAAACCGGTACTTTGGTTAACGCCCTAATGTACCATGTAAAGAATCTTGACAAAACGATGATGGATCCAAACAGATTAGGAATCGTTCATAGATTGGACAAAGAAACTTCAGGTGTGTTGGTCGTAGCAAAAAACGCATTTTCACATCACTTGCTTTCAAAAGAATTCAAGGAAAGAAAGACCATGAAATACTATGTGGCCCTAATAGAAGGAACACTGAAAGAAAAGGAAGGGGAAATAGACCTACCCTTGGGGAGGCATCCTATTTTAAGGCATAAAAGGGCTGTTGTGTACAATGGAAGAGAAGCGATAACCGAATACAAAGTTTTAAAAGAATTTGGAGATCTTGCCACATTGGTATGGATAAGGCTAAAAACGGGAAGAACCCATCAAATAAGAGTACACTTCAAATACATCGGTAATCCAGTAATTGGAGATTCTTTGTATGGTAAAAATAAAATCGAAAAAGATCTTCAAATACCAGTAGATAGACAGATGCTTCATGCTTTGAAATTAGGCTTTTACCATCCTAAAAGTAACGAATGGATGGAGTTTTTGGCCCCCTTACCCGATGATTTTAAAAATCTGTTGATCACTCTAACCAACATAAAAGGACAAAATTCTTGACGGAGGCCCTGCCATTGAAGATCTTAGGACCTGTGGTAACTTCAAAAAGTATTGGTAAATCTTATCTGCAATTAAGGGACCTTTTCCCCATAGCAAAAAGGTATGGGTACAACTGCATAGTTCTATCAGAACCGCACCCAAGATCATGGGTGAGTTTTATCGTTTATGCCCAAAAGTATAGAATTAAGCCAATAATATTATATGAAACTGCAAATGGTAAGTACTTATTGCAAACAAACAACGATATTAGATCAGCTATAATGCACTACAACGGATTAGGAAACAACTTAAGATTAAAAAAAATCGATTTGGATCTTCCCTATGTGAAGTATCCAACTGACTTTTTAAAAGATATATTTAAAGATGAAGAATCTCTTTGCATCAAAGATAGTTTAAAATATCAAAATGAACTATCTATTTTCTCAAATATAGAAACTTATTACAATATAGGAAACTATAGATTTGATGAATACAAAGTTACCGACTATAATCTAACAGATACTATTTCACAAAAAGACCTAACTTTCGAAGAAAAAAGACGACTATCCTACGAGTTGGACATAATAAAAAAGTTAAAAGTAGAAAATTATATTTTAACGGTTAAAAAAATCGTTGACACCGCTAAAAAAAATGGCATCTCGGTCGGACCTGGAAGAGGCTCCGCTGTGGGTTCCTTTTTAGTTTATAAATTAGGAATAACTAAGGTGAATCCTATTGAATACGATCTCCTCTTCGAAAGATTTCTAAACGAATACAGGCATGAATTACCCGATATAGACCTTGATATCGACGCGGAGAAAAGGGTTGATCTAATAAAGGCATTGCAAAAAGAATTTGGAGAAAACAAGATCTCTCAAATCAGGACCTACTCAACCATGAAAATTAAATCTGCTTTAAAAAAGGCAGAAGAATTACTTGGATACAATTTAGAAGCCAAAATAAACACCCCAATAAGAAGCAAAGAGAACATCGATAAATTCAAATCTTTATCACAAAAAGAGAAAACCTTTTTTTATGCCGCTTATTATCTTGAAGGAATAGAAGTTGCAGAGTCAGTACATGCAGCGGGTTTAATAATTTCCCAAAATGACCTTAGAACTTTTTCTCCTCTGGAAAAAAAGGAGATACCTATAATAGAATGGGAAATGTCCGATTTAAAATATTTAGGAGTGGAAAAGTTCGACATTTTAGCTTTGGACACGTTGACCTTCTTAAAAAAATTGGAGATAGAAGAAAAGTACCCGGAACTTAACGATTCAAAAACTTTCCATTACCTATCCAAAGGTTTGACAAAAGGTATTTTCCAATTGGACTCAAAATTAGGGCAAAAATTAGCACAAAGAATAAAACCTAAAAATTTTGAAGAACTCATCTTACTATTAGCCATCAATAGGCCCGGACCTCTTGAATCTGGGATGATAGATCAATACGTTAATGATGACTCCCCAGAATATTTGAAAAAGCTTCTCCCCGAGACAAAGGGAGTCTTAGTTTACCAAGAACAAATAATGAAAATTGCCCAAATCCTAGGAGGATTTTCTCCACAAGAATCAGATTTACTGAGAAAGGCGGTATCTAAAAAAGAAAAAGACAAAATCACCACCTTCAAAACCAAATTTGTTACCAACGCCTCAAAAAAGATAGACGAAAAAGAAGCAACTTTATTGTTTTCTCAGATAGAAAACTTTGCTCAGTATGCCTTTAATAAATCTCATGCTGTAGCATACGCTCACATCACATACTGGTTATCAGAAAAAAAATTCAAAGATCCTTCACATTTCTTCTTAGAATATGTTAAAATAAAAGGCGTTGATGTTGATATAATAAATGAAGCATCATTTTTAGGTGTAAAAACAAAGTTACCAGACATTAGATATCCATTTGGTTTGGCTAGTAATGAGGATCTAATACTACCTTTGTATATAATCAAAGGAGTAGGTAAAAATGTCTCTCAGATATTTGAAGAAGCAAAATTCTCAAGTTTAGAAGATTTTTTTAATTTCATAATCAACAAAAATATCAATAGAAATATTGTGGAATTAATAATCAAATCGGGAGCATTAGATTATTTTAACAACAACCGAAAAAATCTACTAAGAGAGACCACTCAACGGGTGAAAGGAAAAGTTCAGCAATTAGAAGATATAAAAAGTACATTGTTTGGAGAGAGAGAACAAAAATCAACTAAAAAGGTTGAAACAACCTTACAAGACTATGCGCAATACGAAATAGAAAGTATAGGATTTCCTTTGAGTTTGATGTCCCAAAAAGGGTTATCTAATACGTTGATAGATAAATATCTTTATAGGCAAAAGGTATACCTTGATGGATATGTCTACAGAGATTTCATCGTCGATAACTCTGCTATGATCTATTCAAAACTTTATAACAAAAACTTGAAAAGGTTTACAAAATACTTTTAAATTCCAATTTTGAGAAGGGAAAAAATGAAAATCAATATTTTATCAATAGCTGAGAAATACCCTGGTCAAGGGGTTTATTCTGCTACTTTAGATCACAAATACATCTTAAAAAAATATAGTGATTACACTATATATGAGAACAAAATTTTAGGTGATTACGATGTGTTACATATCCATACTCTCAACATAAAAAGCTTCTTATCATTGTTAAAAAATAAGAAAAAATCTTTTTGTGTGATTTCTGCTCACATAGTTCCTAATTCATTGAAAGGAAGTATAAAATTTAATAAACTATGGTTACCTTTTTTCAATAGATATTTAAAATATTTCTATAACTCTTCTGATTGCATTTTAGCCGTCAGCGATGAAACCAAAAATGAATTGATTAAGGATCTCAGGATAAATCCTAATAAAATTTTGGTCTTCAGAAATTTTGTTATAAAAGAATTGTTTCTCACAAAACCTGAGGAAAAACACATACAAAAATCTTATTTAAGAAAAAAATACGGGTATAATGACGATGATTTTATAATTTTAGGTGCCGGACAGATACAACCTAGAAAAGGTATAACAGATTTCGTGGAAACCGCTAAAAGATTAAAGAACATGAAGTTCATTTGGGCTGGTGGAATGCCTTTTAAACAGTTCACCGAGGGTTACGAAGAAATGAACAGGTTGATAAAAAAGGCTCCTAATAATGTTAATTTTACTGGGAGTATATACAGAGAAAAAATGATTGATTATTATTCTTTATCCGATATTTTCTTCTTACCTTCCTTTCATGAAACCTTTGGCTTAGTTGTAATTGAAGCAGCTGGAAGTGGTTTACCCTTAGTGCTGAGAGATTTACCCGTTTACAAACAAATATTTTCTCCTAACTATTTATCCGGTAATTCAGTAGAAGATTTTGTGGAGATAATCAAAAAGCTTAATATTAACAAAGAGTTATATGACGAATACGAGAAAAAATCTTACCAATTATTTGAAAATTATAGCGATGAAAAAGCCTTTATAAAATTAAAAAATATCTATGAAGAGGGTATAAAGCAAAAAATCCATTCAGGAGGAAAAAATGTCCGAAGATAAAGGCAAAGAAAATGAAAGCACACTTAGTAGAAAAAAAATAATCATTAATCTAATCGTTGTTCTAATTATTGGTTTAGTCATCAACATTTTGATATCTTTTTTTGCAGATTTTCAAGAAACCTTCGCAACCCTTAAAACAGTCAATCTATTTTTTATTGTGAAGATATTTATAGTTTTTTCTATCGCTTATTTGATAGATTTAATAAGATTGTACATAGTAACTTTAAGTTTCCACAAAAAAATAAAGTTTAAGGATGCCATTTATAATACCATTTCATACTATTTTATGTCAAATATCACACCAATGGCTAGTGGTGGTCAACCTTATCAAATATACCATCTTACAAAATTAGGAATAGAATCAACTTTGGCTACAAATATAGTATTGTCAAGGCTTGTAGAAAATTTATTATTCTCGTCGGCTATCATACTAATTTTCATAAGAAGAGTAATGAGTATTTTAGGAAGAATAGGAACTGGGAAATATATACTTATCATTGGTATAATAGCCACTTTAGGGTTCTCTGCTTTGTTAATTTTAATATTCTTAAACCCAAAACTGCTATATAAATTATTTCATTTCTTACTAAAGATATTCCCATTAAAAAATAAATCGAAATTCGAACAAAGATTACAAAAGTTAGAAAATTGGTTAGAAGAGCTAAAATTAAGTATTAAAACACTTTGGATAGAAAAGGCACATATAGTTACGCTTGACTTTATATTCGGAGGTTTCATTGTTTTTTTTCATTCCCTTGGTTTATATATTGCATTGACATCAATTACATCAAGAAGTTACAACATTCTTGAAATATTCATTCTTTTTATAATAATGAATTTTGTTATCTATTATATACCTACCCCTGGTTCCACAGGTGGAGTAGAAGCATTGTATGGTATCGTTCTTGCCAGTTTTATGCCTGGAAGATTCGTTTCTACAACAATACTGTTGTGGAGATTTGCAACTTATTATTTACAAATAGCCTTTGAAGGGGTAATCTTACTTATGACAAAGGCAAAAGAAAAAGGGGTTGAAACGTAATTAATTAATATACTCGTTTCTCAAATCGATTAATCTTTTATCCTCTCCCAAAGATTTTAGCCTTATAGTTTTATTTTTCAAATTATGCATAGACTCGATTTTTCTTATAGTAGCACTCTTACTTCTCATCGTAAGTGTATGAGTATAAGCAAAACCTTTTACAAATTTCACCCCTTTTAAAAGATCCCCATCGGTTATACCCGTTGCAGAAAATATTACATCTTCCCCTCCAACTATTTCATCGGTATAAAAAATTTTTTCAAGGTCCCAACCTTCTTCCTTGATCGATTGTTCTTCAATTCTATCCCTTGTCCATAATTTCATTTGAATTTCTCCATCTAACGTTTTTAAAGCAGCAGCCGAGAGTATCCCTTCAAGAGTCCCTCCAATACCAACATAGATATCCACCCCACTATCGGGAACGGCGGTGGCTATGGCAGCTGTGATATCCCCATCACTTAATAATTTTATTCTCGAACCAGCTTCTTTAATCTCTTCTATAATTTCTTCATGCCTTTGCCTATTCAAAATAACAAAAGTTAGTTCCGTAGGTGCAATTCCCAAAACCTCACATGCGATTTTTATATTCTCTTTCAAAGGTTTTCTCAAATCCAATTTACCTTTTAGTTCACGACCTACAGCAAGTTTAAATGAATAAAAAGTTGGTAGTACTTTAATGCCTCCAGACACCGTGGCAGCAACCGCACTTATGGCATTGGGCAAACCGAAAGCAGCCAATTTCACTCCATCTATAGCATCAACGGCCAAATCCATTTCAGAAGTGCTGTCTTGCCAACTACCCACTTTTTCACCAACGTACAACATATTTGAATTTTCTTTAGCGTATTTACTCATCACTATATTTCCTTTAAAGTCTATGTAATCAAACATACCTCTCATAGCATCGATGGAACTATGATTAATCATTTCCAAATTACCACAACCCAAAAATAAGCTACTCATCAAGGCTGATGCTTCTGTAACCCTTACAAAATCCATAGTCAACTCTGGATAAATCTTCTTTTCCATAAAAACCCCTCCTCACAGAATTTTTTAAATGACTTTAGGAACTTTAAAACATGTAATAGCGCACGGCGTTAAGGGGTAAATTCCTTAAGATCCCCGAACGCATTTGCTTCGCAAATGAGAATTTGGAAATTGTTTCTAAAGCATTATAAAAGCATTTTGCACAAAGCTGCAAAAAAACATCGTTTGCACAATGCAGCAAACCCTCCCCACCCTTAAGGTTAAGAAGTCTTCACTCTTTTGCCCTGAAACTTTATCTTTCTTTAGCTTTTCTATTATAATATTTTTATACTTTTTAAACAAATAATAAATTTCGAGAAATAAAAAGTTTAAACATCGTAATCATCTCTATTTGGAAATATTTCTTCCTAATCAAGTATAAACGGATTATTTGAGTATACATAAACCAGAACTGCATGAAAAATTATTTAACTGTGCTTATTTTCAAAAAAGTATGGTAAAATTTTAATGGAGGTGATTTAATGGACCTAACAGAGTTAGAAAAAAGCTTAACTTTTCAAAAGAAAAGTGTATGGAGCAAAAGGAACAGAGAAGATATCGATAGGTATACTTCGCAGTACAAAGATTTTATAAACTTTTCTAAAACCGAAAGAAAAGCAGCTTCATACTCAGTGGAGCTCCTTGAAAAAAACGGTTTCAAACCTCTTTCTTATTACGTGGACTCAGGAAAGATAGAGAAAGGTGATAAAGTTTACTTTGTAAACAGAGACAAAGCAGTATTTGCTTTCAAGTACAACAATCCTTTGAAGGATGGCATCAACATAGTAGGTGCTCATATAGATTCGCCGAGGTTTGATTTCAAGCCAGAACCTATAGTTGAAGATGAAAATATTGCGATGGCCAAGACTCATTATTATGGTGGAGTGAAGAAGTATCAGTGGTTCAACATACCACTTGAATTACATGGCGTAATAATAAAAAGTGACGGCAGTAAAATAGAAGTTTCCATAGGGCAAGACGAAAATGACCCCGTATTTGTAATATCTGATTTGTTGCCCCATTTAGATAGAGATTTAGCTGGTAAAAAGGTTTCGGAAGCCTTTGAAGCTGAAAAGATGAATTTGCTCCTTGGTACTACTGCTATTTCCTACGATGAAACCGATAAGGTTAAAAATCCAGTTAAGTTAAATATCTTGAAAATCTTGAACGATAAATATGGAATAGTAGAAGAAGACTTGGTCAGTGCAGAATTGGAAATCGTTCCTGCCCTTCCTGCCAGAGAGGTGGGCTTTGATAAAAGCCTTTTAGCTTCCTACGGACACGACGATAGGGTCTGTGCCTACACAGGATTGACCGCTTTAATCGATGCTCAGACCTCTGTAAAAAACCCGGCAGTTTTACTAGTCGACAAAGAAGAAATAGGTAGCGATGGAAATACAGGAGCAAAAAATCATTTCTGGATCTACGTGTTGAAGAAAATTGCCGCTTTAGTAAAAGAAGAAGAAATACTTCAAAATATAGAAGAAATACTTACAAATTCCACTCTGCTTTCAGCCGATGTATCAGCTGCTGTAGACCCAAACTACAAAGAAGCTCACGATCTATCCAACGCGCCAAAACTTGGTTACGGTATAACTCTTATGAAATACACAGGTTCAGGGGGCAAAGGAAGAACAAACGATGCAAATGCTGAATTAGTAGGAAAAGTTAGAAACCTTTTCAACAAAGAAGGCATATCTTGGCAAATAGGAGAACTGGGAAAGGTAGACAGAGGTGGAGGGGGAACCATAGCCCTTTTCTTTTCTGAAAAAGGTTTAGACGTTTTGGATGCTGGCGTTCCGCTTTTGGGGATGCATTCTCCGTATGAAGTGGCATCAAAAGCGGATATATACGAAACTTATTTAGCGTATAAAACTTTTTATGAAAAATTTGGAAAATGAGAATTTTTGTAGGAAACTCAGCAAATGCGATGGAATTTTTTGATTTTGATTTAATATTATCAACCTCAGGTTGGTCTTTAAACGACCAATCTGAGGTTATTGCTATCAATAACAAAGAGTATGTAGAATGTTATATAAACAGGAATAAAACATACTTAAACAAGGATAATAGGTTCATCACAGAAAAAGATGTTTTATTATCTTTTGGCTTTACCAAAGATGCTCTAAATTTTGAATTTTATTTCTTGAACCTTTTGTATCAAGTGGATTTAATCGTTCTATCTTTGAACTTCTCTGAAAATTTAGAAAGAAAAGCCCTTTTACACATACAGTCAAACTTGAGAAGGGTAAAAATCCCATCTATAATCATCAACACAACGAAAAAAGAAACTACGGTATCCTACATCGTTCCCAATTACAAAAACGAATTCGTGATCAAAAACGCTATTTATTTCACACTTGATTTTAAAAAGAGTAAAAATTATATATACTCTTTTGGAAAGTATTTATCGGATTTAAAAGAAACAATTCACACCTATGATGTCAAGGTGTTGAGGTAAAAAATGAGATCACAAGATCTGTTCTTAAAGTTACATTATAATTTTCTTAAAAAAGAATTATTTGAGTCTTTAAAAATGATTGAAGAACCCAAAAACTATAACAAAAACAGTTTAGGTATATACATAATAAAAAAATTGACTCCAAAAAGCATAATAAAACAGTTTGCTGAAGGTATTAACCAAGGTTTTTATATCTTTTCTTTCTCCTCTAACAAAAACATCCACTACCGCAAATTACACTTGATTTCTGAAATTGTCAATATTTACGGAATTCATTTGATTCTATTTCTAAAAAACGATATTCTCAAACTTTTCAACAATCAAGTTATCTTCATAAACCAGGAAAGAAGTTTAACTCATAGATTATTCTCAATAAACTCTTATAAAATCTCTTTTATCCTTCCTGAAGAAATGACAAATCCCGCTGTTATAACAACTTTGAAGATTCAAGAAGTTGACCTAGTATTCAGTAAAAGCTCCATGAACGACAATAATCAGGACTTAGCTAATAATTTGATCGCATACGTTGTAAACGATCAAAAAATATTTTCCCCTTCTATTCTAGAGAAAGATAAAACTTTCTTAAAAGAAAGGGGAAAAATATGGTTGAACTTACGATATTTAAAAAGTATTAAAGACAATTATTTAGAAAAAAATTACAACGATTTGCAAAGGATAAAAACAAAAATAGACCTAATTCAAAGATAATTAAAAAGCCATTTACTTTCTCTTAGAAATATTGACCCTCAGAAGATTCTTTTCAATTCTAGTTTGTAATTTTATTTTTTTAAATTGATCTTCCGTTGCTTTAATCTGTTCTTGGGCACTTTCCATAGCTTTCCTTGCGGCTTCAACATCTATATCTTCCGATCTTTCAGCAGCGGTGGTAACGATGGTCATTTCCTCCCCCGTCATCTCCAAAATACCACCATGGATAGCGAAACTCTCAACTGAGTTATCTGCTTTTTTTATTGATACAGGGGCGATTCTCAAAGAAGTCACTATTGGCAACCTTTGAGTTAAGGTTCCCATAGACCCCTCTTTTGTTTTAAATTCTACATACTGAACGTCTTCTTCGTACTTTACCCCTTCTGGGGTAACAACTTTGAATTTAAATATTTATACCACCTGCCTTACAAACACTTCATTCATTCATTTTTTTAGCTTTTTCTAAAGCCTCTTCTATAGTTCCCACCATGTAAAAGGCGCTTTCAGGTAAATCATCATGCTTCCCTTCAAGTATTTCTTTAAAACCTTTGATAGTATCTTCTACATTAACATACTTACCCGAATAATTTGTAAACCTTTCTGCAACAAAGAAAGGCTGAGTTAAGAACCTTTGAATCCTTCTCGCTCTATTCACTACCTGCCTATCTTCTTCTGATAATTCTTCAATACCCAAAATCGCTATTATATCTTGTAAATCTTCATACCTTTGCAAAACTTCTTTGACTTCTCTTGCAACCAAGTAATGATCTTGGCCAACTACATTGGGATCCAACATCTTTGATGTGGAATCTAATGGATCAACTGCCGGATAAAGTCCCAATTCTGACTGCCTTCTTGAAAGGTTTATATTTGCGTCCAAATGGGCAAAAGTAGTGGCAGGTGCGGGATCCGTGAAATCGTCCGCAGGAACATAAATAGCCTGAACAGAGGTAATAGATCCATCTTTTGTGGATGTTATTCTCTCTTGCAACTGTCCCATATCCGATGCCAATGTTGGCTGGTATCCTACAGCAGACGGCATTCTTCCGAGTAAAGCTGACACCTCTGATCCTGCTTGTACAAACCTGAATATATTATCTATGAAAAGTAAGACGTCTTTTTTTTGTTTATCCCTAAAATATTCTGAAATTGTCAACGCGGTTAGAGGAACTCTGAACCTCGCTCCAGGTGGTTCATTCATCTGACCGAAAACCAAAGCCGTACTATCAATAACCCCTGTCTCTTGCATTTCCAGCCAAAGGTCGTTACCTTCCCTGGTTCTTTCACCTACACCTGCAAATACAGAGATCCCATGGTGCTCTTTAGCTATGTTCCTTATAAGTTCCATAACAAGAACCGTCTTACCTACTCCAGCTCCACCGAAGAATCCTATTTTCCCGCCTCTGGGGAATGGAGCCAAAAGATCTATACATTTTATACCCGTCTCTAAAATCTCAATCGATGTATCTTGTTCATTTAACGATGGAGGGTCCCTGTGGATTGGCCAGTATTCTTCCCCTTCAATGTCTCCTTTTTCATCGATAGGTTTCCCCAAAAGGTTGACCATCCTTCCCAATGTGGTATCTCCAACGGGAACTTTTATTGGCTCTTGCGTGTTGATAACCTCTTGACCTCTTCTTATACCATCCGTAGAATCCATTGCAACACATCTAGCTGTATCGTCTCCGATTAATTGCTCAACTTCAAGTATTAATTCTTCACCTGAGTACTCATTTTTTACCTTTAAAGCATCGTAAACGTTAGGTAGTTGGCCTTCGGGAAATTTCACATCGACGACAGGTCCAATGACAGATATTATTTTACCCTTTTGATCTTGCATCGAATTACCTCCTATTGCATATTCGCCCCATTAACAATCTCTATCAATTCTTGGGTAATAGAGGCTTGTCTTTGCTTGTTGTATTCAAGGTTCAACTCTTCTATTAAATCATGTGCGTTATCAGTGGCGTTTTTCATTGCGTTCTGGCGAGCATGAAGTTCACTCAACTTGGTTTCAAATAAAAATAGATACATTTTAGAGAGAAGATACTGATACGCAGCATCCTCAAACACTTTCTCTTCCTCGGGTTCGTATTCGTATCTGGCATCTATTTCAAATTTATCTTTTGTTATTGGAAGTAGATCATAAGTTTTCGGTAACTGTATCAAGGCATTTTTTAACTCTCCATACACAACCTTCACCTTGCTAATCCCTTTATTTTCCATAATTTGGAAAATAATGTCAAGCAAATACTCCGCATTATCAACCTTTGGAATGTCGAATAAATTTATCTCTTTTTCCAAGACTGTTTCACTCTTTAAGCCTGAATACCCTTTTGCACCCAATGCAAAGTATCCTTTAAAATCTTCCAGCTTAGATTTCACCCTTAAAGCTTCTTTAACTAGATCAGATGGAAAAGAGCCAGCTAATCCCATGTCTGGGGTGATCACAAAGATTAAAGAACCTTCACTATTTTGAGTGTAAAAGCTTTCCTCAACAAAGGGAACTTTTTTTAGAATTCTTTCCGCGTAGTTAGAATAATCTTTTATACCTTTCCATTGCCTTTGTATTTTGTTGAGCCTTGCTGCAGCAACCATCTGCATAGCTCTTGTTATTTGCATCGTAGATTCTGTAGAGGCGATCCTTCTTTTAATGGCTCTTAAATTACCACGACTCATTTAAAATCACCCCAATCATCTAAACACATTCAAAAATTTTGAGATTGCTTCATTCAGCTCTTTCTTTATCTCATCTGCTATATCTTTGCTCTCTCTTATCTTATTTAAGGTATCCCTATAATTTTCTTTAAGATAAGCTAAAAATTGTCTTTCAAAATCACCTATTCTATCGGTAGGGATCTGATCCAAATAACCTTCATTGGCAGCGTAAATAACGGCAACTTGTTCTTCTATCTCCATCGGTGAATATTGTGGTTGCTTCATCAATTCAGTAAGTTTCTCACCTTTTATTAACTGTTTCTTAGTTGATTCATCAAGATCCGCAGAGAATTGAGTGAAAGACTCCAACTCTCTGTACTGAGCTAAATCTAATTTTAAAGATCCTGCTACCTTTTTCATCGCCTTAGTTTGCGCAGCTCCACCGACCCTTGAAACAGATAAACCTATGTTAACAGCAGGTCTTACCCCTGCGTTAAACAAACCTGTTTCTAGATAGATCTGTCCATCCGTTATTGAAATAACGTTGGTAGGAATATATGCAGAAATATCGTTCGCCTGTGTCTCGATTATTGGTAAAGCTGTCAAAGATCCATTTCCATAGTTTTCGTTCAACCTAGACGCTCTTTCCAACAATCTTGAATGCAAATAAAAAATATCTCCGGGATAAGCTTCCCTTCCAGGCGGCCTTCTAAGCAATAGTGATATTTCTCTGTAAGCAGCGGCGTGTTTGGTTAGATCATCATAAATTACCAACGCATCCTTACCATTAAACATAAAATATTCTCCAATTGCTGCACCAGCGTAAGGAGCTATATACTGTAAAGAGGCAGGATCTGAAGCATCTGCTGCCACTACTACGGTGTAGTCCATTGCACCGTACTTTTCTAAATTATCGATAGTTCTTGCCAAAGACGAGGACTTTTGCCCGATCGAAACATAAATACAAAAAACATTTTTCCCTTTCTGGTTTATAATTGTATCAGTAGCTATAGCTGTTTTACCAGTTTGCCTATCTCCGATTATAAGCTCTCTTTGACCTCTTCCTATAGGGATTAAGGCATCCAACACTTTCAACCCAGTTTGAAGAGGTGTATCAACAGGTTTTCTAGTTACAACACCCATTGCCTTTCTTTCAATAGGATAAAAATCATCGGTGTTTATTTCACCCTTTCCATCCAATGGCATACCTAAAGGATTAACAACTCTACCTAGCAACTTTTCGCCAACGGGTACTTCTATTATTCTGTTGGTTCTTACTAATTTGTCTCCTTCCTTTATTCCTTTGTAATCTCCCAAGGTGATAATACCAACGTTATCTTCTTCTAGATTCATAGCTATACCGTAGATCTTTTCACCTTCAGATGTCTCTATTTCAACCAATTCGTTGGTCATAACATCCTTCAAACCGTAAGCCCTAACGATACCATCGCTTACCTGCATTACCCATCCTATTTCTTTTATCTCTCCACTTTCATAACTTTTAATACGCTCTTCTATTACTTTTGTCAACTCATCTGGATTAACTCTCAAATATTTCACCTCCACTAACTGGGGCATAGGCAGATTGAATGTTCTCTAAAAATCCTTTTACGGAGTAATCAAAGAACTTATCTCCGATGTATAACTGTAATCCACCTATAAGATCTTCATTGAATTGTGTTATTAACTTTATTTTTCTTCCTGTTTTATTTTGAATAGCCTGTTTAACCTGATTTATAATCGTATTACTTACTTCATTAGGAAGCACAAGCTTCACTTCTACAACTTTTTCTCTCTCTAAACTCTCTTGATACAAAATATGAGACATAAAAGGAATCAAATTTTGACGCCTTTTATCAGCCAGAACTTCCAAAAACTGAACAAAAATAGTATCATCAAATTCTGATACATCTTTCATTCGTGAAACTATATGTTTTGGCGGAATCAACGGGCTATATACCATGTCTCTAAGAGATTCGCTACTTTCGAGAGCTTTTTTTAACCTTTGAAACGCTTCTACGTATTCATCTAATCTTGAAATTTCACCCTTCTCTTCCAAAGTATTCAAAAGGGCTTGGGCATACTTTGAAGCCAAAAAATAAGAAGCTTTCATCACAATTCTCCTTTGTCTTTCAAACTGTTTATAGCCCTTCTTATCAACTCTTCATTCTTCTTCTTATCAATCTGCTCCTTTAATATCATAGAAGAAATAGCAACAGCTAGAGAAACGATTCTCGATTGTAATTCTCTTGCTGCACTTTCTTTAATCTCTTCAGCCTCTTTTTCTGCTTTGTCTAAAATAAGTTTCCTTTGCTCTTGAGCCTCTCCTTGAGCAGCCTTGATTATAGATTTAGCTTGTTCATCGGCTTCAGATAAAATTTCACGCCTTTTTTCATCTGCTTCAGATAGTTGTTTATCCAATTCTTCTTTCTTTAATTGGGCTTCTAATCTTAATTTTTCAGCCTCATTCAAATTTTTCTCTACTTCTTTTTTTCTTTTATCTGTAATATCAAAATATGGCTTGTACAACAACCTGTACATAAGAAACATGAAAACCAAAAAACCTACTAAATTAACTATGGAAGTTAAGTTAAAAGATATCATACACTCACCTCTTCGAGCAAAAACTAATAACGCTCAACAAAATAAACACTCATGGAAGAACAAACAACAAAATCAAGGCAACAACCAAAGAATAAAGACCAGTTGATTCTGTAACCGCCATTGCCAATAACATTCTCGTTGTTAAATTCCCGCTCATCTCCGGCTGTCTAGCCATAGCATCCATTGCGTGTGCTCCAATGTTACCTTCTCCAACACCAGGACCTATAGCTCCTATCCCCATTGCAACTCCTGCCCCTAACAATTTTCCTAAATAATATAAACCCCATCCAATGGAACCACCTTCGGTAGCTAAATTTTGAAGCATAGTAGCTAAATCCATCTTTTTTTCCTCCTTAAACTAGTTTTTTCTGATTTGATAAGTTTTCTTATTCCAGCAAAGACCCAATATACGCAATAGTCAACAAAGAAAAAACAAAGGCTTGAATGAGTCCGACAAACCAACCAAAAAAGCCCCATAAGAACACGGGTAAAACAAAATATTTCAACATATAACTAATAATCAACACCAATATCCCACCACCCATAACGTTACCAAACAACCTCAAAGAGTGAGAAATTGGTTTAGCTATTTCACTAATTATGTTTAGGGGAAACAACAATGGATTTGGTTCAAAAAAAGATTTAAGCCATTTAAGTACACCTTTAGCCCTTGCCGCAAAAAAGTGGCTGACAACTAAAACCATCAAGGCATACGTTAGATTCACATTTAAATCGGAGGTAGGTGTGTACCAGGTATCCGTGAACAACTGAACATTCAACCCATTTTCAACAGGCACAACGTTTACTCCAGGCATTCCACCAAGAACGTTTGAAACACTTATATACAGAAAAAAACTCATAGCTATTACAAAAGTTTGTTTTCTATACTTCGGATTGGGTACGGAATCTTCCACCATTTCCCAAAAATAATCAAAAAAGGTTTCTACAGCAGCCTGTAACCTTCCAGGAATCCTCTCAAAATGTATGCTTCTTGCCACTAAAATCAGCAGAAACATAACAGCAAAAGACATTATCAGGGTCATCGGGTTCAATTGACCAAAGAACCCCCCATCACCAAAATAAACTATCCATCTATCCCCAACACCTTCTAAACTCATGTCAAAAACAAAAAAGTTAATTAATCCCAAAACTATATAAGCCGCAAAAAGAAAGATGGTAAATTTCTTCAATCTATCGTTCGTCAAAAGAACACCTCCTCCAACTACTTACCAAACTTATTTATATGATAAAAATGGAACAATCTTCAGATTAATCAAACCTACAAAAGCCAACAAAAGGGCATATGCTGAATTAATAGCAGCGATTCCCAATATCACACCATACAAAAGATACCTCATAAAAAAACCGGGTAAGATCTTCCTTGGCTTTGAACCAACCGTCATTTTTTTAATCTCTTCGGCAAGTGAATAAAAACCTATAACCGCTCCAATTCCTCCCCACAACACCCAAAGAGCTTCGAAAGAAAAGAACAAAGAAAGAACTAAGGTCTCAACCAGAATTATCGCTATTGTTTTCATCTCTATCTCTTTCAGCTTTTTTTTCAGCTCTTTCATACTTCTCTACCTCTTTCAAAAGCTCCCTTATTCCAGAATATAATCCGGAAATTATTCCTAAAAACATCAGCAAAACCATCCATATCTGCTGGTCTGTAAAACTGTATATTAAATATCCTATCAAAAGACCAACAAATATATTTGACAAAACTATTACAGCAAAATAAATGATCATGTTCAAATGACTAAGTGAACGTAGGTCGTACTTTTTCACAATAAAGCCTCCAAAAAAACAACCATAAATAATTATACTATCTATTCACCAAAATTTCAATTATTTTAAAATATTAGAGGTGGGGAGCGGGGCAAAACCAACTCCTTTTTCCTTATGGGTGGGGAGC